>NZ_JAFCWM010000020.1:0-93248 GCF_049897565.1 Massilia sp. TWR1-2-2
GTCAAATGACCTCACCCGCAGCGCGTGCCGACATCATCGCAATGGTCGAAAAAGCGGTTGCCGAGGGGGCCCGTCAGTGCAGAGCATGCGCGATCGCCGGCTTGAGCCCGCGTACCCTGTAGCGCTGGCAGCTGGCCGGTGTTGAACCGGATGGCCGTACCACGCGTATCCAGGACCCGCGCAATCAGCTCAGCGCGTCAGAACGTGAACAGATCTTGGGGATTGTCAACTCAGCTGAGTTCGGCCAACTTCCGCCATGCCAGATCGTGCCGCGCCTGGCCGACCAAGGCATTTATGTCGCCTCTGAGTCAACGTTCTATCGGGTTATGAGAGACGCCAACATGGTCAAGCACCGGCAGCAGCGCGACCAGGACAAGAGCGCAGCAAGCCGCGTGCTATCTGCGCTACGGGACCGAACCAGCTCTACAGTTGGGACATCACTTATTTGCCGAGCGGGGTGAAGGGAATCTATTTTTACCTGTACATGTTCATCGATATCTACAGCCGGAAAGTCGTCGGCTGGCAGGTCTACCGGGACCAACAAAGCGGTCTGGCGGCCGAGGTCATGCGCGACATCTGCGGGCGGGAAAAAATCCGGCCCAATCAGGTCGCGCTGCACTCCGACAATGGCAGCCCGATGAAGGGGTCGACGATGCTGGCCACCTTGCAGGCGCCGGGCGTCATGCCGTCGTTCAGCCGGCCGGCAGTGAGCAACGACAACCCGTATTCGGAATCGTTGTTCAAGACGCTGAAGTATCGTCCTGATTACCCAGGCAAAGCATTTGCCGACCTGGCGCATGCACGCAACTGGGTAGCCAAATTTGTGCGCTGGTACAACGACGAGCACCGTCACAGCACGATTAGATTCGTCACGCCTGCTCAGCGCCATGCAGGCTTGGACAGTGTCCTGCTGGCAGCCCGTAAGGCGTTGTATGACGCTGCCCGCGCAGCCAATCCACTGCGGTGGACCGGCCCAACACGCAACTGGACGCCGGTCAACGAGGTGCATCTCAATCCAGACCAGACCATCAAGGAAACGCGAGCCCCGGCGCAAAATGCGTCGGAGTTCAAAAAGGCGGCTCAAAGGCGGCTCACGCGACAACTAGCTTGACAGCCACCGTATTCGGACATTTCGCTTTTTGAAATGTTCGAATGTCAGACCTGAACCCAGCGTTCAATCGTTAGCCCCTTCCGGTCGGGTATAATCGAAGGTTCGATTCAACCCAATTCAAGACCGGAAACGCCATGGAAGCCGAACGCATCAACGCCCTCTCCGCCCTGCTTAACGACCTGACTGGTCGCGAAGCCGAACTTCGGAGGTATCTTTGACTACGATAAAAAGTCAGAGAAGCTCGAACAAGTCAACGAAGAACTAGAAGATCCGACCGTCTGGAACGATCCAAAACGCGCCCAGGATCTCGGTAAAGAGAAAAAGGCGCTCGAAGGCGTCGTGCACACGCTGCAAAAGGCCGACGCCGACCTGAAGGACGCGCACGACCTGTTCGACATGGCGCGCGAAGAAAGCGACGACGACACGCTCGAAGCGGTCATCGTCGACGCCGACGCCATCAAGCTCGTCATCGAAGGCATGGAGTTCCGCCGCATGTTCGGCAACCCGATGGACCAGAACAACTGCTTCATCGATATCCAGGCCGGCGCCGGCGGTACCGAGGCGCAGGACTGGGCCTCGATGCTGCTGCGCCAGTACCTGCGCTATTGCGAGCGCAAGGGCTTCAAGGTCGACATCCTCGAGCAGTCCGACGGCGAAGTCGCCGGCATCAAGACCGCCACGCTCAAAGTCGAGGGCGAGTACGCCTACGGCCACCTGCGCACCGAAACCGGCGTGCACCGCCTGGTGCGCAAGTCGCCGTTC
This sequence comes from Massilia sp. TWR1-2-2, assembly GCF_049897565.1. Lineage (NCBI taxonomy): Bacteria > Pseudomonadati > Pseudomonadota > Betaproteobacteria > Burkholderiales > Oxalobacteraceae > Massilia > Massilia sp. TWR1-2-2. The sequence goes on from NZ_JAFCWM010000020.1 coordinate 1,874, forward strand.
GATTCCGCCAACGGCCGCCATACGTCGTTTACCAGCCTGTTCGTCTACCCTGAGGTGGACGACTCGATCGAGATCGACGTCAACCCGGCCGACATCCGCGTCGACACCTACCGCGCCTCCGGCGCCGGTGGACAGCACATCAACAAGACCGACTCCGCGGTGCGCATGACGCACGCGCCGACCGGGATCGTGGTGCAGTGCCAGAACGACCGCAGCCAGCACCGCAACCGCGCCGAGGCGATGGAAATGCTGAAGGCGAAACTGTACGAGCACGAACTGCGCAAGCGCATGAGCGAGCAGCAGAAGCTGGAAGACTCCAAGACCGACGTCGGCTGGGGCCACCAGATCCGCTCGTACGTGCTGGACCAGTCGCGCATCAAGGACCTGCGTACCGGCTTCGAGACCGGCAACACCAAGGGCGTGCTCGATGGCGACCTCGATGACTTCATCGCCGCCTCCCTCAAGCAAGGCGTGTAAGCAATGAGCCTCGAGAAAAGCGCATTCATCTTCGACATGGACGGCACCATCGTCGACAACATGGCCTTCCATACGCAGTCGTGGATCACCTTCTTCGAACAGCGCGGCATGACGATCGATGCGGAAGAGTTCTTCCGCACCACCGCCGGCCGCCAGGGCAAGGAGATCATCCGCGCGCACATGGGCGAACACCTCAAGGACGACGAGGTGCTGGCGCTGAACCTGGAAAAGGAATCCGTCTACCGCGAGCTGTACGGTCCGCACCGCAAGACGGTGGGCGGCTTCGATGAACTGATCCGTCGCGCCAAAGAGCAAGGCGTGGTGCTGGCCGTGGCCACCGCCGCGCCGAACGCCAACATCGAGTTCACGCTCGATGGGCTCGACCTGCGGCGCCATTTCGATATCGTCGTCGGGGCAGCCGACGTCGCCCGCGGCAAACCGAATCCGGACGGCTTCCTGCTCGCCGCCGAGCGCTGCGCCGTGCCGCCGGAACGCTGTATCGTGTTCGAAGACGCGCCGCTCGGCGTCGAAGCGGCGCGCCGCGCCGGCATGCGCTGCGTGGTGCTGACCACCACCCTGCCGGCCAACGCCTTCGACGAGTTCGAGAACGTCATCGCCGTTGCCGCCGATTTCTCCGAACTCGATATCGACGCCCTGTTCGCAGACTGACCAGCGCAGCCGTTCAAATCAACCTACCAATAAAACTATCATGACCACCGACATCCAGGACCAAGCCACGCAGCCGGCCGACGAAAACAAGATCATCGCCGAGCGCCGCGCCAAGCTGGCCACGCTGCGCGGCAATGGCATCGCCTTCCCGAACGACTTCCGTCCGCAGCACAAGGCCGCCGCCATTCACGAGCAATTCGGCGCCAGGACGCGCGAAGAACTCGAAGCGAACCCGGTGGCCGTGGTCATGGCTGGCCGCATGATGCTCAAGCGCGAAGCCGGCAAGAAGGCCGCCTTCGCCACGCTGCAGGATTCGTCCGGCGCGCGCGCCGATGGCCGCATCCAGATCTACGCCACGCTGGACCTGACCGGCGCAGCCGCGATGGAAGCGCTGCATCACTACGACCTGGGCGACATCCTCGGCGTCGAAGGTACGCTGTTCAAGACCAAGACGGACGAACTGACCGTCAAGGTCAGCAACCTGCGCCTGATCACCAAGTCGCTGCGCCCGCTGCCGGACAAGTTCCACGGCCTGTCCGACCAGGAAACCAAGTACCGCCAGCGCTACGTCGACCTGATCATGAACGAAGAGACGCGCCGCACCTTCAAGGCACGCACCGCCGCGATGTCGTCGATCCGCCGCTTCATGGAAGAAAACGACTTCATGGAAGTCGAGACGCCGATGCTGCACACGATCCCCGGCGGCGCTGCAGCCAAACCGTTCATCACCCACCACAACGCGCTCGACATGGAGATGTTCCTGCGCATCGCGCCGGAGCTGTACCTCAAGCGCCTGGTCGTCGGCGGTTTCGACCGCGTGTTCGAGGTGAACCGCAACTTCCGCAATGAAGGCGTCTCGCCGCGTCACAATCCTGAATTCACGATGATGGAGTTTTACGCGGCCTACACCGACTACCAGTGGATCATGAACTTCACCGAAGCTGTGATCCGCCAGGCCGCGGTCGACGCGCACGGCACCGCTCTCTTGACCTACGGCGGGCGCGAGCTGGATCTCACCAAGCCGTTCCACCGCATGACAATCGTCGAGTCGATTAACAAGTTCGCACCAGGCTACACCAACGAGCAGCTGCACGACATGGACTTCCTGAAGGCCGAGCTGCTCAAGTTCGGCGTCAAGCCATTCGCCACGTCGGGCCTGGGTTCGCTGCAGCTGTCGCTGTTCGAAGAGACCGCCGAAGCGCAGCTATGGGAGCCGACCTTCATCGTCGACTACCCGGCCGAAGTGTCGCCGCTGGCGCGCGCATCGGACACGGCGCCTGGCATCACCGAGCGCTTCGAGCTGTTCATCGTCGGCCGCGAAATCGCCAATGGTTTTTCGGAGCTGAACGACGCCGAAGACCAGTCGGCGCGCTTCCTGGCGCAGGTAGCGGCCAAGGATGCGGGCGACGAGGAGGCGATGTTCTACGACGCCGACTACATCCGCGCGCTCGAATACGGCATGCCGCCGGCCGGCGGTTGCGGCATCGGCATCGACCGTTTGATGATGCTCATTACCGACTCGCCGAATATCCGCGACGTGATTCTGTTCCCGCACTTGCGCCGGGAAGAGTAAGGAAGCTTGGTTGGGATGAGGGCTCGGATGAGCCCCCTTTTAGTATCCCGCACGGGCAAGCAAATATACAGCCAGGACGAGCAATGAGACGATCCCGATAATCCGCCATGTTTGGGCATTCAAGCTCGTCTGAACCTGTGCGATCATCGCGTGCATTTCGGTCCGAAGCTTTTCGTTGTCGATCCTGAGTGCGCTGATGTCAGTTTCAAGGCGGCTCAGAATCTTCGATTCGACAGTTCTCAGTTCGAGGCGCCGGTCTTGGATTTCCGTCTTGAGTTCAAGTCGGACCTCTTGGAGGTCCGCCTTGGTGACGTAGTTTGAGCGCACGACCGCCACGTCCGCTTTCAGGGACGAGAGGTCGTCTTCAAAGGAGCGCGAGTCGTGGTTCATATGTCCATGATCCCGCTACGCGGGATCCGCGTCAACAGACGCACGATTGGATCGGCGCGACCGTCGACTCCTCTCAGCTAAGCTACTGAATCACGCGATAGCACGGAACATACGTCTTGCCCGGCAGTTTCATTCGGCTCTGCTCGACGAACGAAGACAGTAGCGCATCCATCGGTCCCATGATTGCCGGGTCGCCGTGGATTTCGAAATGGCCGAACTTCTCGATTGCCCGGATTCCCTCATCCTTGACGTTACCTGCCACCACGCCTGAAAACGCGCGCCGCAGGTTCGCAGCCAGCAGGTGCGTGGCCTGGTTCTTGTGCAGGCTAAGGCCGCGCATATTCTCGTGGGTCGGCTTGAACGGACGCTGGAACTCCTCGTCGATTTTCAGCAGCCAGTTGAAGTAATACGCATCGCTGCGCGACTTGCGGAATTCGCGCACTTCCTTGATCGCCGTTTGCATTTCGCGCGCCACCAATTCGGGGTCGTCGACGATGATCTTGTAGCGCTGCTGCGCCGCTTCGCCAAGGGTCGCGCCGATAAACTCGTTGATCTGCTTGAAGTAATCGCGCGATGTCTCCGGGCCGGTGAAAATGAGCGGGTAAGGCATATCGGCGTTATCCGGGTGCAGCAGGATGCCGAGGATGTACAGGATCTCTTCCGCGGTGCCGGCGCCGCCTGGGAACACGATGATGCCGTGGCCGGTACGCACGAATGCCTCGAGCCGCTTTTCGATGTCCGGCATGATGACCAGGTCGTTGACGATCGGGTTCGGCGATTCGGCCGCGATGATGCCAGGCTCGGAGATGCCCAGGTAGCGGCCACCGGTAAGGCGCTGCTTGGCGTGGCCGATGGTGGCGCCTTTCATCGGGCCCTTCATGGCGCCCGGTCCGCAGCCGGTGCAGATATCGAGGTCGCGCAACCCCATCTGGTAGCCGACTTCTTTCGAATAGTTGTATTCGATCCGGTTGATCGAATGGCCGCCCCAGCACACCACCAGGTTCGGATTGCGCTGCGGACGCAGCACGTTGGCGTTGCGCAGGATGTGGAACACCGAATCGGTGATGCCGCCCGACTGCGAATTGTCGAATTTTGGATTGTCGGTAATCTCGCTGTTGATGAAGACGATATCGCGCAGCACCGCGAACAGGTGCTCGTGGATCCCCTTTATCATTTTGCCATCGACGAAAGCGATCGCCGGCGCACCCTTGATATCGAGCTTGATGCCGCGCTCGCGCTGCACGATGCTGATGTCGAACGACTTGTACCGCTCCAGCAGTTCCTTGCCGTCGTCGATCGAACTGCCGCAGTTGAGCACCGCCAGCGCGCAATTGCGAAAAACCTGATACAGGCCGCCCTGGCTGGTGTCGAGAAGCTTGACAACTTCGGCTTTCGACAGCACTTCGAGCCGGCCTTCCGGCGAAATTAGGGTATCGACAACGTCGTGGTCCATAGTGCAAATTCCTTTTCTGATTCTGTGTAACGAACGAGCCTGCAATGCCAATATACGACAACTGAAGCTAGTTTGTGCAGCGCAGTTTGAGGCGGGGGTGCGCGCGGCCAAATGAGGCGCGTTTAACACATCCGGCAAAAATTCGCTTGCGCCGGCCGATTTACATTAAAATGCAGCGCATTGGATTAGATGGCCTCACTCATCGCACATCCGGCGGCGTGAGGGGCGATAGAAGCTCCATATGATTATCCATTCATAACTATATCCGGGAGATCCCGCATGAGCGGTGCAGCTACACCTACGACGCCTGTCGTAATACCAGAATTCAAGCAGATAATGGGTCATCCAAGTCCGCTGTGGATGTTGTTCATGACCGAATTTTGGGAACGCTTCGCGTTCTACGGCATTCGCTGGGCGCTGGTTCTCTACATCGTCACCCAGTTCCATGGCGGTGCAGCTGCCGGCCAGGCCGACGCCAACCTCACTTACGGCTCCTACCTGGCGCTGGTGTATGCGGGCGCAGTATTCGGCGGTTACGTCGCCGACAAAGTCATCGGCTACCAGCGCTCGATCCTGATCGGCGCCGCCTTCATGGCCATCGGCCTGTTCGCCATCGCGATTCCCGATCCTGATATCTTCAAGGTTGGCCTGGCCACGATCATCGTCGGTAACGGCATGTTCAAGCCGAACATCTCGACCATGGTCGGCAAGCTGTATGCGCTCGACGACACCCGCCGCGACAGCGGCTTCACCATTTTCTACATGGGCATCAACGCCGGCGCCTTCGTCGCGCCGATCCTGACCCAGCAACTGGCGCAGAAGGTCTTCAGCATCAACGACATCCCGGCCTACAAGGTCGTGTTCATCGCCTCCGGTATCGGCATGCTGATCAGCCTTTTCTGGTTCGCCGTGGGCCGCAAGGCGCTCAAAGGCATCGGCGCTCCGGAAGCGGACGCACAGAACCCGATGCGCATGGTGTACGTGATCCTCGGCGCCATCGCCGTGATCCCGCTGATGTACTTCCTGCTCAAGGCCGGCGCGGCCAACCTGCAGATCGTGCTGTCGATCCTGTTCCTCGGCCTCGTCGTCATGCTGATCCGCGAAGGCATCCGCGACGGCGCGGTCGCTCGCGACAAGACGATTGCCCTGCTGATCATCTTCGCCTTCAATATCCTGTTCTGGATGTTCTTCGAACAGGCCGGCAGCTCGTTTACCTTCCTGGCCGAGAATATCGTCAACCGCGCCGGCGTGTTCGGCATGACGGAATTCCCGACCGCCTGGTTCCAGAGCGTGAACTCGGTGGCGATCATTGCCTGCGCACCGATCATCGCTTGGATCTGGGTGGCCATGGGCCGCAAGAACGTGAACCCGTCGATCCCGCGTAAATTCGGCCTCGGCATTCTGTTCAACGGCCTCGCTTTCGGCCTGCTGATGTACGCCCTGTCGTTCCTGGTCGACCCGACCATCAACAAGATCCCGTTCTGGACCCTGTTCGCGGTGTACTGGATCCAGTCGATCGGTGAGCTGTGCCTGTCGCCGATCGGCCTGTCGATGACCACCAAGCTGGCACCGGTGCGCCTGGTTGGCCTGGGCATGGGAGGCTGGTTCCTGTCGACCGGTATCGGCAACAACCTGTCGGGCATCTTCGCCAGCCACGTCTCCGGTGAAGCCGGCATGTCGGTCGCCTCTGCGCTCTCCGGCTACACGTTCGGCTTCTGGTCGCTGATGGCCGGCGGCGTGCTGCTGTTCCTGCTCGCACCGATGATCCAGAAGCTGATGCACGGCGTAAAGTAAGCCAGTCGCATACAGTAAAACGGCGGCCTGCGGGCCGCCGTTTTTCATTTCCTGCTCGGATTAGTTCAGGTGTCAGGTCTGACATGTCAGACCTGACACCAGCATTTTTTTAGGCAATGGGCACGCCGGCGCGGCGCATGTCGTCCATCTCGGCCACCAGCCAGGCGCGAAAGCGCTGCACCTTCGTCATGCTCGCCTTGTTCGGGTTGACCATGAAGCGGTAGCCGCTGCCGAAAGGCGCGCTCTTGCAGTTGATCTGCCTGAGCGACCCCTTGAGGATGTCCTGGAACGCGATCCCGTACGCTACCAGCGCGATGCCCTGCCCCGCCACCGCCGCCTGCGCCAGCACGCCCCAATGGCTGTAGCCACGCGAGAAATCGTAGTTGCCCTTCAGCGCCTTGTTCTCGTTAAGCAGCTGCAGCCACGATTCCGGCGTCTTCTCGTACAGCAGCGGGAAATTCGGCAGGTCGGCCAGGGTCAGGTCGGCCTGGCCGGGCGCCAGCAGGTGCGGGCTGTAGACGGCGATGAGCCGCTCGCGAAACAGCAGCGCCGAGTCGCCATCGGACACCGGTCCGTAGCGCACCGCCACGTCGGTGCTGTCGTCTTCCAGGTTGGCCGGCGCATCGTTCGAATCGATGCGGATATCGAGCTCCGGATAGAGCTTGGTGAAGCGGTGCATGCGCGGCACCAGCCACTTGATGGCAAACGAATGGGTGGTCGAAATGCGCAGGATCGATTCCTCGTCGCCTTCCTGCAGCGCGCCGATCTTGGCGCGCAAATCTCCCAGCATGCGCCGCACGGTGATGGCCAGCTCGTGGCCTTTTTCGGTCAGCGTGACGTGGCGCGCGTGGCGGATGAACAGCGCAAAGCCGACTGTCTCCTCGAGGTGCTTGACCTGCTGGCTGATCGCCGCCGGCGTCTTGTGCAGCTCCTGAGCGGCCAGCTTGAAACTGCCCCAGCGCGCGGCGCACTCGAAGTCGATCAGCCCGGAGAGACTGCGCATGGGCTTCAAGTCGCCTCCATGCATAAGTTTATCTTGCTCATGGGCTAAATTTTTCTCGTTTGATGCTTCTGTGCCCGGGGAGGAAAATATAACCGATTCGATAAGGAAACGCCATGCGCAAGAATATATTGGTTATCGGCGGCACCCGCTATTTCGGCAAACTGCTGGTCCAGCGCCTGCTCCAGGCCGGCCACCGTGTCACCATCGCCACCCGCGGCCGCACCAGCGACCCATTCGGCAACCGCATCGAGCGTATCTGCGTCGACCGCCAGAACGAAACTGCCATGCGCGCCGCCTTCGCCAACGTGGCCGGCTATGACATCATTTATGACCAGCTGTGCTACAGCCCACTCGACGCCGCCATCTCGGCGCGCGTCTTTGCCGGCAAGGTCAAACGCTACATCATGTCGTCGACCATTGACCTCTACCGCCCGCTGCTGGGCAGCCAGGACGCGCCGTTCGCCGAATCGGCGGCCAGGGTGCTGGCGCAGCCGATCGACACCGGCTACCCATGGCACGACCCGCGACTGGCCTGCGAAAGCTACGTGATGGGCAAACTGCAGGCCGAAGCCTACCTGTACCGCGACGGCACACTGCCGGTCGTGACGGTGCGGATCGGCCACGTGCTGGCCGGCGCCGAAGACTTCACCGGCCGCCTGGCGCATTACGTCGACCTGGTGCGCCAGCAGGCGCCGCTGCGCTACTCGAATGCGGCCGCGGCCTCCTCGTTCATGTCGATGCAGTCGGTCAGCGACTTCCTGCTGTGGACCGGGGCGCAGGACTTCAAGGGCCCGGTCAACGCGGCCTGCGACGGCGCGCTGTCGGCCTTCGACCTGTACCAGCGCGTCGGCATGGCGCTGGGCGAACCGGTCAAGACGATCCCGGTGCAGAACGCCGCGCCGGCCGGCCAATTGAGCCCGTTCGACTTGCCGTCGCAGCTGATGGTCGACACCGGCCGCGCCACCAGGCTCGGTTACCGCTTCGGTCACAGCGACGAGTGGCTCGACACCCTGATCCGCCAGCACGACCTGGCGTACGTCTGAGCGGTACTCCTTCAAGGACTCGAAAGTATCGCCCCGCGCGCCTTTGCTGATTGCACTATGCGCGCGGCAGTACCATGGCTTAAGGTTGGCTTAACCGGTAGCGGCTTATAATTTGCCGCGCATCGCCATCATTACCGGTATGGCCTTACCTGGAGAGCAGAACTTGACATCACCTTACATGCGGCCTCGCACGGCGCGCGGATTTTTCCTGCTGGCCGCCATCGCCGTCCTGCTGATCATCGGCGCCATCATCTACGGCGTGGCGGCGCTGCTGCCGAACGTGCCCTCGATCGACGCCGTCACTGACTACCAGCCGAAGATCCCGCTGCGCATCTACACCGCCGACCATGTGCTGATCGGCGAGTTCGGCGAGGAACACCGCGATGTCGTCCCGATCGCCAAGGTGCCGGCGCTGATGAAGAAGGCGGTGCTGGCGATTGAGGACAAGCGCTTTTACGAACATGGCGGCATCGACTGGATCCGCGCGATGGGCGCTGCCAAGTCAAACCTGGGCGGCGGCTTTCGCCAGGGCGGCTCGACCATCACGATGCAGGTGGCGCGCAATTTCTTCCTGTCGCGCGAGAAGCTCATCGGCCGCAAGCTCAATGAGGTCGCGCTGGCCTACAAGATCGAGGGCAAGCTGTCGAAAGACGAGATTCTCGAACTGTACATGAACCAGATCTATCTCGGCCAGCGCGCCTACGGCTTCGGCAGCGCGTCGCAGATCTACTTCGGCAAGCCGCTTGCCAGCCTGTCGGTGGCCGAGATGGCGATGCTGGCCGGCCTGCCGCAGAACCCGGCGCGCCACAACCCGGTAACCAATCCGAAGCGGGCCCGCGAGCGCCAGCAGCTGGTCCTGAAAAGCATGCGCGAGCTCGATTACATCACCGAAGCGCAGTACCGGCAGGCGCAGGACGCGCCGCTGCGCATCAACCAGAAGGGCCAGGAATTCGGCACCCACGCCGAATACGTCGCCGAACTGGCGCGCCAGGTGGTGTACGCGCAGCTCAAGGAAGAGGCCTACACCCGCGGCGTCGTCGTCACCACCACCATCGTCAAGGCCGACCAGGACGCGGCTTACCAGTCGATGCGGCGCAACGTGCTGGCGTACGACCAGCGCCACGGCTACCGTGGCCCGGAAGCTGCCATCGAGCTGCCGGCCGATCCGCAGGAGCGCATGGATGCGATCGACGAGGCGCTGCAAAAGCGCCGTTCGAGCGACGGCCTGCTGCCGGCGGTGGTGCTGACTGCATCGCCCAAGCTGGTGCGGGCCGAGACGGTGGACGGCGACACCATCGACATTACCGGCGCCGGGCTCAAATTTGCGGCCGCGGGATTATCGGCCGGCGCCAAAAGCGCCGCGCGCATCGCGCCTGGCGCCATCATCCGGGTCAGCCAGGAAAGCAAGAAGTGGAGCATCGTTCAGCTGCCGCAGGTATCGGCCGCCTTCGTCTCGATCGATGCCGGCACCGGCGCCTACCGTGCGCTGGTCGGCGGTTTCGACTTCAACCTGCACAAGTTCAACCACGTCACGCAAGCCTGGCGCCAGCCCGGCTCCGCGATCAAGCCTTTCCTGTTTTCGTCGTCGCTCGAAAAAGGCTTTTCTCCGGCCACGCGTATCCTTGACGCGCCGCTCGACATGCCGGGCGAAGACGCCGGCAGGACCTGGTCGCCGCAGAACGACGACGGCGTGTTCGACGGCCCGATCACGATGCGCTACGCGCTGGCGCACTCGAAGAACATCGCATCGGTGCGCCTGCTGCGCGCGGTCACGGTGCCGGCCATGCATGCCTACCTCGGCAAGTTCGGCTTCGACCCGGCGCGACATCCGAAGAACCTGACGATGGCGCTTGGCACCGGCGCGGCGACGCCGCTGCAGATGGCCGGCGCCTACGCGGTGTTTGCCAACGGCGGCTTCCAGGTCAAACCTTACCTGATCAGCAAGATCGAGGATGCGCGCGGCGTGCCGATAGACGTGTTCAAGGCGCCGGTCGCCGGCCAGGAAGAGAACCGCGTGCTCGACGCGCGCAACGCCTTCGTTACCGACAGCATGCTGCGCGACGTGACCCGCTACGGCACCGGCGCGGCAGCCACGCAGAAGCTCGGCCGCAGCGACATCGCCGGCAAGACCGGCACCACCAGCGACGCGGTCGACGGCTGGTTTGCCGGTTACGGCGCCAACGTGGTGGCGGTGGCGTGGATGGGGTTCGATGAGCCGAAGTCGCTCGGCGGACGCGAGTTCGGCGCCACGCTGGCGATGCCGATCTGGATCGACTACATGCGCGTGGCGCTGGCCAAACGCCCGGAAGTCGCGCGCCGCGCGCCGGAAGGCGTGCTGCGCCAGGACGACGACTGGATCTACGCCGAATATGCCGATACCACCGAGTTCAAGTCGATCGACGTGCCGGCCGCGCCGCCACCGCCACCGCCAGGGTCAGACCCCGGGTCTTCCGTTGGGGGGGCTGATCCCGGTTGAGTTAGCGGCAGCACACCGGGGTCCGGCCCACAAAACGGGTCAGACCCCACCGGCGCTTGGGAATTTGCGATGTGGCGGTTATAATAAGACGCTTTTTCACAAAATAACCCTCATGGAGTGCTGCGCATGGCGACGGTGTCACTGGCTGGACCAAAGGAAATCACGATCCGGGGCATCCTGCTCGGCATTATCATCACCCTGATCTTTACCGCGGCCCAGGTCTACCTCGGGCTCAAGGTCGGGCTCACGTTCGCCACCTCGATCCCGGCCGCGGTGATCTCGATGGCGCTATTGAGCGCCTTCAAGGATGCGACGATCCAGGAAAACAACATCGTCCAGACCATCGCTTCGGCCGCCGGCACCTTGGCGTCGGTGATCTTCGTGCTGCCTGGCCTGTTGATGATCGGCTGGTGGGCCAACGTGCCGTTCTGGCCGACCTTCGGCGCCTGCGCCATCGGCGGCGTTCTCGGCGTGATGTACACGGTGCCGCTGCGGCGCGCCCTGGTGTCGCAATCCGACCTGCCATATCCGGAAGGCGTGGCCGCGGCCGAAGTGCTGAAAGTGGGCACCTCCTCGCGCAGCGGCGCCGCCGAAGGCAAGGCCGGTTTGCGCGCGGTGATCTGGGGCAGTGTCGCCTCGGCGGTGTTTGCCGCCTTCGCCGGCGCCAAGCTGATGGCCGCCGACGTCGCCGTCTACTTCCGCACCGGACAGGGCGCCACCGGCATCGGCGCATCGAGTTCGCTTGCGCTGATCGGCGCCGGCCACCTGATGGGCATCACGGTCGGCATCGCGATGCTGGTCGGCCTGGCAATCGCCTGGGGCGTCCTGGTGCCGATGCTCACCACCTGGAATCCGAATCCTGCCCTGTCGGCGGCCGACCTCGCACTCGGCGTATGGAAAAAAGACGTGCGCCTGATCGGCGCCGGCGCCATCGGCTTCGCCGCCATCGTCACGCTGGCCGGCCTGGCCAAGCCCGTCCTGGGCGGCCTGCAGTCGGCCATGGCCGCTGCCCGCCACGCCAAGACGGCCGGCGCGGTCATCGACCGCAAGGAACAGGACATCCCGATCTTCATCGTCGGCCTGGTCACGCTGATCATGATGGTGCCGGCCGGCTGGCTGCTGGCCACCTTCCTGCAAGGCGGCGTGCTGGCCAGCGTGTCGGTGACGCTGGTGGCCATCGGGGTCGGCTACATCCTCGTCGCCGGTATTTTCGCCGCCGCGGTGTGCGGCTACATGGCTGGCCTGATCGGCTCCTCGAATTCTCCGGTGTCCGGCATTGCCATCCTCACCATCCTTGGCGCCTCGCTCAGCGTCGGCATGGCCGGGCGCCACATGATGGGTCCTGAAGTGGCGCACGCGCTGATCGCCTTTGCGCTGTTCGTCACCACCGTGGTGCTGGCGGTAGCAGTCATCGGTAACGACAACCTTCAGGACCTGAAGACCGGCCAGCTGGTCGGCGCCACGCCGTGGAAGCAGCAGGTCGGCCTGTTGATCGGCGTCGCCGCCGGTTCGGCCGTGGTGCCGCCGGTGCTGGAACTGCTCAATCGCGCCAACGGCTTCGCCGGCGCGCCCAACCTGCAGGCGATTTCATCGACCCCGCTGGCGGCGCCGCAGGCGACCCTGATCTCGACCCTGGCCAAGGGCGTGATCGGCAACGACCTGCCATGGAACCTGCTCGGCTACGGCGCCATCATCGGCCTGATCCTCGTGCTGATCAACTTCGCGCTGAAAAAATCGAGCAATAACAAGTACAGCCTGCCGCCGCTGGGCGTGGGCCTGGCGATCTACCTGCCGAGCACTGTCACCTTGCCGGTAGTTGTCGGCGCCTTCGCCGGATTTTTCTTCGAGCGCGCGGTCAGCAAGCGCACCTGGGGCGAACCGGCCAAGCGCATGGGCGTGCTGATCATGTCGGGCTTTATCGTCGGCGAGAGCTTGTTCAACGTGGCGCTGGCCGGCCTGATCGTCTCGACCGGCACCGGCGAGCCGCTGGCGATCGCCAACGGCCTGTCCGAGACGCAGCTGATGCTGGTGGCGACGATCCTTGGCGCCACTATCGTGGCGTCGCTGTATCGCTGGGCCGCCAGCAATGCGAAGCGCGTTCATGTCTGACATGACAGGCTGATACGACAAAAGCGGGACCCATGCGATGCATCGGTCCCGCTTTTTACATCCGCGTCGCCCAGGCGATGGCCCCTATCCCGACCATGTTGTACAGGCAGTGCACCATGATGCTGCTGCCTAAGCCGTCGCGGATGCGCAGGTAACCCATGACGGCCGCGCCGATCGCCAGCGGGAACACCAGGATGAAGATCAGCGGCGCCTGCATGCCGACAAACTGGTACGTGCTGGCATGGGCGATCGCGAACAGGTAGCAGTTCAGGTGGAAGACCTTCGGATAGCCGTGGATAAACGCTTTCGCCATCTGCGTTCTGGCGCCCGCCGATGCAGCCGCGCGGCGGCGCGCCACGATGGCGATGGTCCACAGTGCCAGCGCCGTGAAGGAGCTCACTGCCGCTCCCGTCATCGACGGCGCGACAGTGGCGACGGCGACGACCGGAACCAGGATCAGGCAAAACACCGGCATGCGCAAGCCGGCCCGATACACCAGCTCCTCGATCATCGGCCCAAGCACGCCGATCACCATGACCGCGGCCAGTACGTCTTCCGTCAGGCGCGGCGTCTTGTAGCCGATGCCGGCCGCTGCTTCGAGCGAATTGAGTAGAGCTGCCAGCGGAAGGCTCACCAGCAGCCATGCCAGCGTGAAGAAGATGATGCGATTGATACGTTCCTTGCGGGTCGACGGTTTGCCCCGCGCGCGGCGCGGCCGCATGATGAAGCGCGCGAAGTCGCCTGACTCGCAGATGGCGTAGCGCACCGCTACCAGCAGTATCCGGAATCGATCGAAGAACGAGCTTGCTGGCATATTCTTGCTCCGATGGCGGCACGCGACAGGAAAATATACCTCCGGGGGCGACTGGTTCATTGCGCCATGGCAAGTCGAAGCGCCTTGGAACGACAATCGTGCCCGGCTGGCTTGTCGGGTAAAATGCTTGTTTAGCATCCTGTCCTCCGCGCCGATGATCAACTGGATCGCACGATGGTTTCGTCCCGCCGCCGCCAGCACTGCCGCCGCCGCGATCGTGGCGCAGCAGCAGCAGCAGCAGCAGCAGCAGCAGCAGCCGGTGCACGCGCAGTACGCCGCGCCTGCGCCGCAGCAGGATGACGTTCGCACGGTCTTCTATCGCTGGCTCGCCGGCCCGCCGCGCGACGACATCCTGCCGTCCACCGAAAAACTGATCCTCGAAGAATTCAAACGCCTGGTCGAAGCGCCGCAATCTGCGTCCGACCTGGTGCCGCGGGTGCCGGCGGTGATCCCGCAACTGCTGCGCAGCCTGCGCGACGACAGCGTCTCCGGCGCCGAACTATCGCGCCAGCTGGCGCAGGACGTGGTGCTGGTGGCCGAAGTGATCCGCGAGGCGAACAGCCCTTACTACCGCCCCGCCGCGCCGATCAAGACGATCGAAGGCGCGATCATGCTGCTCGGGCAGAACGGCATGCGCATGCTGCTCGCGCGCGTGGCCTTTCGCCCGATCATCAGCAACCAGCCGGGCCAGTTCGCGCACCAGGTCGCGCCCCAGGTGTGGCGCCAGTCCGAGGCTTGCGCGCTGGCCGCCAGCATGCTCGCTCCCGGCAGCGGCGCCAATCCCTTCGAGGCTTACCTGGCCGGCCTGCTGCACCAGGTCGGGCTGATCGTCGCGTTCCGCCTGATCGACCAGATCTACACCGGCGATGCGCTGCCGCAGTCGGACGAGTTCTGCGCCGCGCTGCTGGCCGACTCCCAGCTGCTGTCGGCCCGCATCGCCGCGCTGTGGGAGTTCCCTGTTACAGTATCGAACGCGATCGAACAGGCCGGCGCAAAGGACGCCCTTGCCCTCGCCCGCGTCCTTGACCAGGCCGACCGCATCGGCATGCTGCGCGTGCTGGTCGACGCCGGCCAGTACGCGCCCGACGATCCCTTCGTGCTCCAGCATCTCGATCCGGCGGCGACGGCGATCTACCAAAAACTCAGCGACGAGGAACACTGATGGCGTTTCAGATCGAGAACAAGCTGGTGATCGGGGTCGCCTCGAGTGCCCTGTTCGACCTCACCGGCTCGCACCAGGTGTACCAGGACAGCGGCCCGGACGAATACCGCAATTTCCAGGAACGCAATATCGACGTCATCCTCGGCAAAGGCGTCGCCTTCCCGTTCATCCGCCGCTTCCTCAACATTAACAAGTGCTTCCCGCGCCAGATGCCGGTCGAGGTGGTGCTCTTTTCGCGCAACTCGCCCGAGACCGGGCTGCGCGTGATGCGCTCGATCGCCCACTATGGCCTCGACATTTCACGCGCCGCCTTCATGACCGGCACCGCGCCCTACCCCTACCTGCCGGCCTTTAACACGTCGCTGTTCCTCTCCGCGAACGAGCAAGACGTCAAGAGCGCGATCGCCGCCAACTACCCGGCCGGCCTGGTGCTGCCGTCGAAAATCGTCGACGACGATGACGACGTCGAGCTGCGCGTCGCCTTCGACTTCGACGGCGTGATCGCCGACGACGAGGCCGAAAGCGTCTTCAAGAAGGACGGACTGGATCAGTTTCACGCGCACGAGGCGCTGCACGTCGACCGCCCGCATGCGCCCGGCCCGCTGGCCGACATGTTCCAGAAGCTGGCGCTGATGCAGCGCATGGAAGAACGCGCGCAGCGCCGCGATCCCGGCTACCGCAAGGTGCTGCGCATCGCCATCATCACCGCCCGCAGCGCGCCGTCGCACGAGCGCGTCGTCACCACGCTGAAAAGCTGGGGCGTATCGGCCAACGAGACGTTTTTCCTCGGCGGGATGGACAAGGCGCGCGTGCTGTCGGTGTTCAAGCCGCATATCTTCTTCGACGACCAGCTGACCCACCTGAAGTCGTCGCCCGGCGGGACCATCCCGATGGTCCATGTGCCGTTCGGGATCGCCAACCGGCGCCCTGAGGCCTAGCTCGGCGTGGCGCAAGCGCCCCGCTTCGATGGGCGAATACGACTATAATTAGTCATTAAAGCCCATCGCTTCGCCCCTCAATGCCCTTCGATTTAAAGAAATCGCTTCCCAAGCCCGGCGCCCGTTTTGCGCTGCCGGCCTCGTACGGATCGGCCGACGCGTATGCGCTGGCAGTGGCCGGCCTCGAACTGAAATCGCGCAGGCAGATGCTCACCGTGATCGTCGCCAACGCCAGCGACGGCCAGCGCCTGCTCGACGAGATTCCGTGGTTCGCCGACGGCAAACTGGCCTGCAACCTGCTGCCGGACTGGGAAACGCTGCCCTACGACGCCTTCTCGCCGCACCAGGACCTGGTGTCCGAACGCCTGGCGACGCTGCACGAAGTGCAAAACGGCCAGTGCGACGTGCTGATCGTGCCGGCCACCACGGCGCTGGTGCGCCTGGCGCCGCCTTCTTTTCTCGCTGCCTATACATTCTTCTTCAAGCAGGGCGAAAAGCTCGACGAGGCAAAGCTCAAGGCGCAGCTGACGCTGGCCGGCTATACCCACGTGTCGCAGGTCATGTCGCCGGGCGAATACTCGGTGCGCGGCGGCCTGATCGACCTGTTCCCGATGGGCTCCACGCTGCCGTACCGGCTCGACCTGTTCGGCGACGAGATCGAAACCATCCGTACCTTCGACGCCGACACCCAGCGTTCGCTGTACCCGGTGCGCGAAGTGCGCCTGCTGCCCGGGCGCGAATTCCCGATGGACGAACCGGCCCGCACCAGCTTTCGCAGCCGCTGGCGCGAACGCTTCGAGGGCGATCCTTCGCGCACGGTGGTCTACAAGGACATCGGCAGCGGCATCGCCTCGGCCGGCATCGAATACTACCTGCCGCTGTTTTTCGAAGAAACCGCGACCTTGTTCGACTACCTGCCACAGGAAGCCTCGCTCGCGCTGGTCGGCGACATCGACGCGGCCATCAAGCGTTTCTGGCTCGACACGCAGTCGCGCTACCGCTTCCTCAAGTCCGACCGCGACCGCCCGCTGCTGCCGCCGGATGAATTGTTCCTCAGCGACGAAACCTTCTTCACGCTGGCCAAGCCGTATCCGCGCTGGGTAATCGTCAAGGATGCCGACACCGCCGCCTCCGAGCTGTCGGCGCCGGTGCCGAACATCGCCGTCAACCGCCGCAGCGACGACCCGCTGGCCAACCTGCGCAGCTACCTGGCGCAAAACGACGGCCGCGTGATGATCTGCGCCGAATCGAACGGCCGCCGCGAAACGCTGCTGCAGTACTTCAACGAATACAGCCTGGCGCTGGCCGCGGTCGAAGGCTTCGAGGGCTTTTGCGCATCGAGCGCCAAGCTGACACTCGGCGTGGCGCCGCTGCAGGCCGGCTTCGAGCTGTTCGACAAAGGCGCCGGCCATATCGTCTTCATCACCGAGACGGAGCTGTATGCCGGCTCAGGGCGCCGCGTCGGCAAGAAAAAGCAGGAAACCGTCACCCAGGTCGAGTCGATGGTGCGCGACCTGTCGGAGCTCAAGATCGGCGACCCGGTGGTGCACATCAACCACGGCATCGGCCGCTACATGGGCCTGACCAGCATGGACCTCGGCGAAGGCGAGACCGAATTCCTGCACCTCGAGTACGCCAGGGACACCAAGCTGTACGTGCCGGTGTCGCAGCTGCACGTCATCTCGCGCTATTCGGGCGCTTCGCCGGAAGACGCACCGCTGCACTCGCTCGGCTCCGGGCAGTGGGAAAAGGCCAAGCGCAAGGCCGCCGAACAGGTGCGCGACACCGCCGCCGAGCTGCTCAACCTGTATGCCCGCCGCGCGCTGCGCAAGGGCCACTCGTTCGAGTATTCGTCGCACGATTACCAGAACTTCGCCGACAGCTTCGGCTTCGACGAAACGCCCGACCAGGCAGAAGCGATCAGGAACGTCATCAAGGATATGACCGGCGGCAAACCGATGGACCGGCTGGTGTGCGGCGACGTCGGCTTCGGCAAGACCGAAGTGGCGCTGCGCGCCGCCTTCATCGCCGTCATGGGCGGCAAGCAGGTGGCCATCCTGGCGCCGACCACGCTGCTGGCCGAACAGCACGCGCAGACCTTCGCCGACCGCTTCGCCGACTGGCCGGTGCGCATCGCCGAACTGTCGCGCTTTCGCACCGGCAAAGAGATCAATACCGCCATCAAGGGCATGGCCGACGGCACGCTCGACATCGTCATCGGCACCCACAAGCTGCTCTCGCCCGACGTCAAGTTCGAGCGCCTGGGCCTCGTCATCATCGACGAGGAACACCGCTTCGGCGTGCGCCAGAAGGAAGCGCTCAAGTCGCTGCGCGCCGAAGTGGACGTGCTGACCTTGACCGCAACGCCGATCCCGCGCACGCTCGGCATGGCGCTGGAGGGCCTGCGCGACTTCTCGATCATCGCCACCGCGCCGCAAAAGCGCCTGGCGATCAAGACGTTCGTGCGCAGCGAAGACAGTTCGGTCATTCGCGAGGCCTGCCTGCGCGAACTCAAACGCGGCGGCCAGATCTACTTCCTGCACAACGAAGTGGAAACCATCGAGAACCGGATGGCGATGCTGACCGAACTGCTGCCGGAAGCGCGCATCGCCGTCGCCCACGGCCAGATGCACGAGCGCGACCTCGAAAAGGTGATGCGCGACTTCGTGGCGCAGCGTTACAACATCCTGCTGTGCACTACCATCATCGAGACCGGCATCGACGTGCCGACCGCGAACACCATCATCATGCACCGCGCCGACAAGTTCGGCCTGGCCCAGCTGCACCAGTTGCGCGGCCGGGTCGGCCGCTCGCACCACCAGGCGTATGCCTACCTGCTGGTGCACGACGTGATGAGCCTGACGAAGCAGGCGCAGCGCCGCCTCGACGCCATCCAGCAGATGGAAGAACTGGGCAGCGGCTTCTTCCTGGCCATGCACGACCTCGAAATCCGCGGCGCCGGCGAGGTGCTCGGCGAGAACCAGTCCGGCGAGATGCTCGAAATCGGTTTCCAGCTGTACTCCGACATGCTGCACGAGGCGGTCAAGTCGCTCAGGGCCGGCAAGGAGCCGGACCTGGCCGCGCCGCTGGCGACCACCACCGAAATCAACCTGCACGTGCCGGCGCTGCTGCCCTCCGACTTCTGCGGCGACGTCCACGAGCGCCTGTCGATCTACAAGCGCCTGGCAAACTGCGCCACCGCCGACAAGGTCGACGACATGCAGGAGGAGCTGATCGACCGCTTCGGCAAGCTGCCCGACCCGGTCAAGGCGCTGATCGAAACGCACCGCCTGCGCATCGCCGCCAAGGCGGTCGGCATCGTCAAGATCGACGCGCATGGCGAAGCGGCCAACCTGCAGTTCATGGTCAACCCGCCGATCGACTCAATGCGCATCATCGCCCTGATCCAGAAAAATCGCCACATCAAGCTGGCCGGCCAGGACAAGCTGAAGATCACCGCCAGCATGCCCGACCTGGCCGCCCGCGTGACGCAGGTCAAGCAAACCATCAAACAACTGTTAGCGTAATTACCCATGACGATGAACCTGGTTTTGCAGGGCCCCGGCGCGACGCTGCCGGCACTTGAACGCATCGCCGCGCTGGCACATCCGGCGCGCTGGGCCAAACTGGGCTCGCACGCGCTGCGCGCCGAAACGGTCGACGATTTTCCGGCGACCCGCGCCGCGGTCGAACAGGCGGCCTTCGCGGCCGGCATCGACGCCACCTTCATCGCCGCCGGGCGCAGCCTGGCCGATTTCGGCCTGGTGGCGATGGACATGGATTCAACCCTGATCACCATCGAATGCATCGATGAAATCGCCGACATGCAAGGCCTCAAGCCTCAGGTGTCGGCCATCACCGAGGCCGCCATGCGCGGCGAGCTCGATTTTGCCGCCAGCCTGACCCAGCGCGTGGCGCTGCTGAAGGGTCTCGACGCCAGCGCACTGCAGCGCGTCTACGACGAGCGCCTGCAGGTGTCGATGGGCGGCGAAGCGATGCTGGCCGCGGTCAAGGCCGCCGGCCTGAAGACGCTGCTCGTGTCGGGTGGCTTCACCTTCTTTACCGAGCGCCTTCGCGATCGGCTCGGGCTCGACTATGCGCACGCCAATGTGCTGGAAATAGACGCCGGTAAGCTGACCGGGCGCGTTGTCGGCGGCATCGTCGACGCCGAGGTCAAGAAACAGACTGTGGAACGCGTCTGCGCGGAACTTGGCATCGGCACGCAGCAGGCGATCGTGATGGGGGACGGGGCGAACGACCTGAAGATGATGTCGGTCGCGGGACTGTCGGTGGCGTTTCGCGCGAAGCCGGTGGTGCGTGCCCAGGCGGGCGTGGCGCTGAACTTCTCCGGCCTCGATGGCCTTGTCGCCATCCTCGCATAAGCGTTGAAGAAGTCTGACACTATGTGTCAGACCCGTTTGAGAGCAGAAAGTTCGCGCGGACGTCGAGCGTTGATGCCGCATCGTCGCTGTCGTCTTTCAAGGCAATGCCGGACACGCCGCGCCGGCGCGCTTCGGCCACCAGGTCGTGAAGCCTGCGCGCGGCGGTATAGTAATCCAACCCTTCCGGCCGCACGTTCGAGATGCAGTTGCGCCGTTCGTCGGTCATGCCGACCCACGGCTGCCAGGTCAGGTAAAGGCCCATGCTGTCGGGCGAACTGAGGCCGGGGCGCTCGCCGATCATCACGACCACCAGTTCCACGCCTAACAGCTGCGCGACTTCGTCGCCGACCGCCACCCTTGCCTGCTTGACGATCGCCAGCGGCGCGACCGACAGCGATGCCGGCGCCAGCAAGTCGAGCCAGCAGCGCAGGAATGGCAAGGCATGCCGCTCGATCGCCAGCGCCGACAGGCCGTCGGCGATGACGAAGCCGATGTCGTAGCGTCCGTCCGTGCGTGGCGCGCGCCATCAGCGCGCGCAGGTCGGCAAAGGCTTAGGTCCTGGCGCCGACCATGTGCGAGTACTGGGTCATGTCCGCTCCAACACCGTGCGGCGCATGCGCACGACGGGCACCCGCACGCCGTCCGACAGCTGCAGGTCGAACGATTCGACGTCGGTGAAACCGAGCACGCGGTACAGCGGCACGCCCGGCAAGGTCGACACCAGTTCGAGGGCGCCGAAGCCGGCGGCGCTGGCCTCGGCGGCGCAGTGCGTCATCAACAGCGAGCCCAGGCCGCGGCGCACCCACGCCGGTTCGACGAAAAAGGCGCGGATCCTGGCCGCCTCGGTGGCCGGATCGAGCAGCGGTTCGGGCGCCGATTTGGCCTGGTCGCCGCCAAAGCCGGTCGAGCGTTTGCCCCAGCCTCCGCAGGCGGCGATGGCGCCGCCCGTTTCGACGACATAATAGGTGCCGTCTGCGAGCAGCTGGCTATCGACGCCGAACACTTCGCGGGTGACCGCAACGGTTTGTTCCTGAGTATAAAAGCCGACGCTGAGCGCCGCCGCTGAGCGCTCGATCAGGGCGCGCAACGCCGACCTGTCGGCAGCAGTTGCCGGGCGGATCAGAAAGGCCTGTTCCATATGTTTCCGTAACATGTGGTTTGTAACAAAAGCCAAATTGTGTGGCAGGCTAATCCTAAATTTCCTATAGTACTGGTAACAAATTCGTGAGGACATTATGAAATTCTTGCTGACAATTGCTGCCGCCGCTGTTCTGGCGGGATGCGCGACGGCGCCGGCCTCGCGCAACTATTCCACCCAGTATGCACCGGCGCCGGCAGATCCGAGCCAGTGGCACGTCGTTTCGGTAACGCCAGTGCCGCCGGGCACGCGAGACCGTTACGGCAAAGTCGATAATGGCTGGTCTGACCAGTACAGTTCGGGTGCGGTTGCTTCGACCTATGCGCCGCAAGCCGGCTATGCGCCAAACAACTACTACGCGCCAAACAACTACTACGCGCCGAACAACTACTACGCGCCGAACCCGTATTACGCGCCGCAGCCGGTGTACGTGGCGCCGCCGATGTATGCGCCGGCGCCGGCTTATTATTATCCACCGGTGTCAATTGGGCTCGACTTCATGTTCGGGCGCAGCTGGGGCGGACATGGGCACCGCGGCGGACGGAACTGGGGTGGCGTCGGTATTGGTTCTCGCTGGCATCGTTAAGCTGATTTGACCAACTCATTTCGCACCATATTGGGGAGGCCGCACACTGTTGCGGCCTTTATTGCTTTGCGCCATACCTCCCGTAGTTCCTACCCTTGTTTGCTTACCATTTCCTTACACGGTTGCGTGAGGTGATTTGTCACAGCAAATCATTGCTGTTAGCAAAATGGTCCCATACAATGAATCATCGGTGGGGCAAGGTGCACCAGCGTACGGCACTATAAAAACACTTCCGGAGACAACACAAATGAATTTCAAGTTGAAAGCAATCGTTGCGAGCGTAGCACTCGGTATTTCGATGTCGGCCGTGGCTGCCGATCCGATCAAGATCGGCGTCGCCGGTCCATTTACCGGCGGCTCGGCGCCAATGGGCGTATCGATGCGTGACGGCGTCAAGCTGGCCGCGGCGGAAATCAACGCCAAGGGCGGCGTCCTTGGCCGCCAGATCCAGTTGATCGAGCGTGACGACGAAGCCAAGCCGGAGCGCGGCGTACAGATCGCCCAGGAACTGATCAACAAGGAAAAAGTCGTCGCCACCGTCGGCTATATCAACACCGGCGTGGCGCTGGCGTCGCAGCGTTTTTACCAGGAAGCGAAGATTCCTGTGATGAACAACGTCGCCACCGGCTCGATCATCACCCAGCAGTTCGCCAAAGAGCCGGAGAACTACATCTTCCGCAATTCGGCCAACGACCAGATCCAGTCGGCGATGATCGTCGAGGAAGCCGTCGCCCGCCGCAAGTTCAGCAAGGTCGCGATCCTGGCCGACTCGACCAACTATGGCCAACTGGGCCGCGAAGACCTCGAGAAAGCGCTGAAAGCGAAAGGCATCACCGCCGTCGCCGTCGAAAAATACAACATCAAGGACGTCGACATGACGGCCCAGCTGCTGAAGGCGAAACAGGCCGGCGCCCAGGTCGTGCTGACCTACGGCATCGGCCCTGAGCTGGCGCAGATCGCCAACGGCATGGAGAAGCTGAACTGGACCGTGCCGCTGATCGGCAGCTGGACCCTGTCGATGGGTAACTTCATCGACAACGCCGGCAAGAACGGCGACGGCACCCGCATGCCGCAGACCTTCATCCAGGACGCCAACACGCCGAAGCGCAAGACGTTCATCGACTCCTACGTCAAGGCGTACAAGCCAGCGGGCGACCGCATGCCGTCGCCGGTATCGGCAGCACAGGGCTACGACTCGATCTACCTGCTGGCCGCGGCCATGAAGCAGGCCGGCAGCACCGATGGCCCGAAAGTGAAGGCAGCGCTGGAGAACCTGTCGGAGAAAATCGAAGGCGTCGTCACTACCTACAACAAGCCATACAGCAAGGACGACCACGAGGCGATCGGCCTGGATAACACCGTATTCGGTGAAGTCAAAGGCGGCCGCGTCATCCTCGCCAAGTAAAGCCTGCCAGCGCCGTTTCGTGGCCAGTCTTGAGCATTCAAGCCTGGCCATTTTCTTGTTGACCGGTGGCGTCAGCGCCGCCCATTGGATGAAATCATGGAAATTCTATTACAGCTAGTCTTTAGCGGAATCGCGCTCGGCATGATCTATGCCGTCATCGCGTTCGGCTACCAACTGACGTTTGCCACCTCGGGCACCCTCAACTTCGGCCAGGGCGAATCGCTGATGCTCGGCGCGCTGGTTGGCCTGTCCTTGGTGAGCACCTTCCACGGCGGCCCGTACATGAGCTACCTGTTGATGATCCCGATCGTGCTGGTGTTCGGCGCGCTGCAAGGCATCTTCGTCGAGTGGATCGGCGTGCGCCCGGCCATCAAGATCAAATCCGAATTCGGCTGGATCATGTCGACCATCGCGCTGGCGATCATCTTCAAGAACGTCGCCGAAAATATCTGGGGCAAGGACGACCTGACCTTCCCTTCCCCGCTCAGCTCCACGCCGTTCCAGATCTTCGGCGCCAACGTGCAGCAGATGCAGGTGGCGGTGATTGTCGGCGCGCTGGCGATCATGCTGGCGGTCGAACTGTTCAACCGCAAATCGATCTACGGCAAAGCCGTGGTGGCGACCTCCAACGACCGCGACGCGGCCGGCCTGATGGGCATTAACACCAGCATGGTAATCACGTTCTCGTATGCGCTGTCGTCGGCCACCGCGGCATTTGCCGGCGTGCTGGTGGCACCGCTGACCCTGACCGGCGCCACGATGGGCGCATCGCTCGGCCTGAAAGCGTTTGCGGTCGCCATCATCGGCGGCCTGACCTCCGGCATGGGCGCCATCGTCGGCGGCCTGATTCTCGGCATCGCCGAAGTGACCACCGGCTTTTACATCTCGACCGGCTACAAGGAAGTACCGGGCCTGCTGCTGCTGCTGCTGGTCCTGGCGGTCAAGCCGGCCGGCCTGTTCGGCAAAGCCACGATCAAGAAAGTCTGACGATGAACAAGAAATCCCTACTCCTTGGCGTGGCCGGTGCCGCCGCGCTGGCGCTGTTCCCGCAAGTGGTCACCAATCCGTACTACGTCCACCTGGCGCAGACGGTGCTGATCTACGCGATCCTGCTGTTCGGCCTGGACATCGTGGTCGGCTACACCGGCCAGGTATCGCTCGGCCACGCCGGCCTGTTTGGCATCGGCTCGTACATCACCGGCGTGCTGGTGTTTAAATTCGGCCTGGCCTGGTACCTCGCCATCCCCGCCAGCATCGCCGGCACGGCGCTGTTCGGCGCGATCCTGGCGTTACCGGCGCTGCGCGTGACGGGCCCCTACCTGGCGATGGTCACGCTGGCATTCGGCACCATCATCGCGATCCTGATCAATGAGATGACCTGGCTGACCGAGGGCCCGATGGGCATCAAGATCGGCAAACCCGTCATCATGGGCGCCAAGCTGCATGAAGTGGGCTACTTCTACATGGTCGCCGCATTCATGTTCGTGTCGCTCGTGCTGGTGCACCGCATCCTCAAGTCGCACCTCGGGCGCGCCTTCGAAGCGCTGCGCGACAGCCCGATCGCGTCCGACTGCATGGGCGTGTCGGTGTACCGCTACAAGGTCTACGCATTCGTCATCAGCGCCGGCCTGGCCGGCCTTGCCGGCAGCTTGTATTCCTATTCCGAGGAGTACATCAATCCGAGCAGCTACAACTTCGAGCTGACCATCCTGTTCCTGCTGGCGGTGATCATGGGCGGGCGCAAGAGCCGCACCGGTTCGCTGCTCGGCGCGCTGATCGTGGTGATGCTGCCTAGCCTGCTGGCCGACATTGAACTGTTCCGCCAGATCGCCGTCACCGCCGCGGTGCTCGGCACGATCGGCGCCGGTATCGCCATCGCGCGCAAGCGCATCAACCCGCGCACCGCGCTGGTGCCACTGGTGGCCACCATCGGCATGGCGATGTTCTCGTACAAGCTCGAAAGCGTGACCGACTGGCGCCTGACCATCTTCGGCCTGATGACGCTGTTCGTCGTCTACTACCTGCAGGACGGTATCGTCGGCTGGGTGCGCAGCATGCTCGGACGCGGCGCGGTGCACGACAAGTCGCTGGCGGTGGAAGCTGCCAACGCCGATCCGTTCGCCGGCATGAAGACCGGCACTGCCGGCGCCACCTTGCTGAAGGTGGACAAGGTGCTGATGCAGTTCGGCGGCCTGAAGGCACTCAACATGGTCGACCTGAACGTGGCCGAGCGCTCGGTGCACGGCCTGATCGGCCCGAACGGTTCCGGCAAGAGCACGATGATGAACGTGCTGACCGGGATCTACAAGCCGACCGCCGGCCAGGTCCATTTCGACGGCGTGGCGATTGCCGGCCGCACGCCATCGGAAATCGCCCTCGGCGGCATCGCCCGCACGTTCCAGAACGTGCAGCTGTTCGGCGAGATGACCGCCACCGAGAACGTACTGGTCGGCCTGCACCACACGTTCGACTCGAACGTGGCCGACGTGATGGTGCATTCGCCGCGCTACAAGCGCGAAGAGCGCGAAGCACGCCAGCGCGCCGCCAGCATCCTCGAATTCGTCGGCCTTGGTTCGCTTGCCAACGAGGAAGCGCGCAATCTGCCTTACGGCAAACAGCGCCTGCTCGAAATCGGCCGCGCGCTGGGCCTCAATCCACGCCTGCTGCTGCTCGACGAGCCGGCCGCCGGCCTGACCGCGCCCGACATCAAGGAGCTGATGGCGATCATCCGCAAGATCCGCGACCACGGCATCACCATCATCCTCATCGAGCACCACATGGATGTGGTGATGGCGATCTCCGACACCGTCACGGTGCTCGACTTCGGCCAGAAGATCGCCGAGGGCACGCCCGCATCGGTCCAGAGCGATCCGAAAGTGATCGAAGCCTACCTCGGCGGCAGCAGCGATGACATCACGCCCGCTGTCGCGGCGCATTGAAAGGACGGCCATGTTAAAGATTGAAAACCTCCAAGCTGCGTACGGCAAAGTCGAAGTCCTGCACGGCATTTCGCTGGAAGTCCCGAAGGGCAAGCTGGTAACCTTGATCGGCTCGAACGGCGCCGGCAAGACCACGACCATGCGCGCCATTTCCGGCATGATCAAGCCGAAGGGCGGAACCGTCACCCTCGGCGGTCGCGACATCACGGGCCTCGAGTCGCACAAGATCGCGCGCTGCGGCCTGGCCCATTCGCCGGAAGGGCGGCGCGTGTTCTCCACCATGAGCGTGACGGACAACCTGCTGCTCGGCGCCTTCCCGCGGTTTACCCGGGCGCGCCCGAAAGGCGACGTCAAGCACGACCTGGAAAAGGCGCTGGAGCTGTTCCCGCGCCTGAAGGAGCGCCAGCACCAGCTGGCCGGCACGCTGTCGGGCGGCGAGCAGCAGATGCTGGCGATGGCGCGCGCGGTGATGCTCAATCCGGAAGTGATCCTGCTTGACGAACCGTCGATGGGACTGGCGCCGATTTTGGTGGAGGAAGTCTTCCGCATCATCACGCGCCTGAAAAGCGAAGGCGTGACGATGCTGCTGGTCGAGCAGTTCGCCGCCGCCGCGCTGAATGTGGCCGACTACGGTTACGTGCTGGAGAACGGCAACATCTCCGTGCACGGACCGGCCGAGAGCCTGAAGACCGATCCGAAAGTGATTGCCGCCTACCTCGGCGGCGGACAGTCGCACTAGGCGTGAATGGCTCGCCGCTGAGCCTGCGCGACTACCTCGCCGCGCTGGGCGTCGTCCTGATCTGGGGCACCAACTTCATCGCCATGAAGTATGCCTTGCATCACATGACGCCGTTCCAGCTCGGCGCCGGCCGCTACCTGTTCGCGGTGCTGCCGCTGATCCTGTTCGTGCCGCGCCCGCAGCTGCCGGCCAAGTGGGTGATCCTGTATGGCCTGTTCCAGGGCGTCGGCCAGTTCGGCTTCCTGTTCCTGGCGCTGAAGGTAGGCATGTCGGCCGCGCTGGGATCGGTGCTGATGCAAACCCAGGTCTTTTTCACCGCGCTGTTCGGCTTCGTGCTGCTGCGCGAGCATGCCAGCCGTTCGCTGCTGGCCGGCCTGTTCATCGCCGCCCTCGGCATCACCTGCTTCGCCCTGAACTACCTGGCGCCGGGCGCCGACACCGGCGGCACCACGGCGGCCGGCTTCGTGCTGGTGCTTGGCTCGGCGGCGATGTGGGCGGCGTCGAACATCGTCGTGCGGCGCGCGCAGCAAGCCACGCCGCAGTTCGAGGTGGTGCCGTTCATGGTATGGAGTTCGCTCGTGCCGATCATCCCGTTTGCCCTGCTGTCGCTGGCGTTCGACGCGCCGGCCACGCGCTGGCAATGGACGTCGGCGCCGCCGTCGACGTGGCTGTCGCTGGCCTACCTGGGCTGGTTCGCCACCATCCTCGCCTATGCGCTGTGGACCGGGCTGCTGAAACGGCACGCGCTGAACCGGGTGGCGCCGTTCAGCCTCGGGGTGCCGGTGGTGGGCATCAGCTCCGGCATGCTGGTGCTGGGCGAATCGGTCAGCGCCTGGCAGTGGGCCGGTGTGACGCTGGTGGTGGCCGCTCTGGCGACCGTCATGTTTGGCCCGCGTCTGCTCGAAAAGCGCGGATAGCGCCTTCACCAGCGACTTCCAGTGCTGTAAAATTGGCGCCTGATCCCATGCGCCCCCACGCTCTTGCCATGCCCATCATCGACGCGCAGCATACATGAAGCTGCGTACCTACTACCTGCTGCTGGCTTTTTCGATCGTACTGCCGGCGGCGGTGTTTTGCACCATCGCCCTGAAGGTACTGCTCGAAGCCCAGCACGACTCGGCCATCGAACGCATTCAGGGCAGCGTGCGGCTGGCGTCGATGGTGATCGACAGCGATAAGCGGCGCGCCGAAGCGGTGCTGCGCGCACTGGCCGGCTCCGGCGCCATGGCCGACGGCGACCTGCGGCGCCTCCACGATGAAGCGCATGCGGTCAATGCCGGCAGCGGCGCGTGGATCATCCTGTATGACCGCAACGGCGAGCAACTGGTCAACACGCGCCACGCATTCGGCAGCGGAAAACTGCCGATCAGGCCCGATCCGCAGCAGGTGGCCACCCTGCTCGCCATCGGCAAGGCGCACGTCTCGGGGATGCGCTGGGGTGCTGAACTGAAGAACAATTTCGTCATGGTCGAAGTGCCGATGAAGTCGCGCTCGGGCGAACAGTACATCATCGGGCAGGCGTTCTCGCCGGCGTTTTTCAACCGTTCGTTCGCCGGCAACGCGATTCCGCCGAGCTGGCGCGTGATGGTGCTCGACTCGACCGGCACGGTGAATGCACGCAGCCTCAACTCGGCCGCGTAGGTCGGCACCAGGGCCAAACCGGAACTGCTGAAGGCGATCGCCAACTCCGCGGCCGGCGTACTGCGCCACGACACCGCGGAAGCGGTTGAAGTGTCCGACGTCTACACGCGGATGGCCGGATCGGAGTGCCCGATCATGGTCGGCGCGCCGGTGGCCGAGATTGACAGCTCGGTGTGGCGCGGCATCGGCGCCATCGCCATCGGCCTTTTCATCGCGATGGCGGCGGCGTCCTGGAAGCTGGCGACCGCCTGCAGGAGGAAGTGCAATCGCGTGCGGCCGCCGAGCGGGAACGCAACCAGTTGCTGGTGCTCGAGAAGGATGCGCGCGCGCCGAACAACAGAATGCGGCGAAAGACGAATTTCTCGCCATGCTGGGCCACGAGCTGCGCAATCCCTGTCGGCGGTGGCCAGCGCCGTGCACATCCTCGACAGCGAACGCGAAGTCGACCCGTCGCTGCTGGCGCGCGCGCGCAACGTGGTGCGGCGCCAGACCGATCACCTGCGCAAGCTGGTCGACGACCTGCTGGAAGTGAACCGCGCGCTGATGGGCAAGCTCACGCTCGACAAGTCGCTGGTCGACCTGGGCGAAGTGGCGCGGCGCTGCGTCGAGACGCTGCGGGCGGGCGCGCGCACCGCGCACTTCAAGTTTCACGTCGATACGGTGGCGGCGACCGTCGATGCCGATCTCACCCGGCTGGTGCAGATCATCGACAACATCCTCGACAACGCCGTCAAGTACAGCCCTGACGGCGGACGCGTCGACGTCGTCGTGCGCCACGCCGACGGCTGGGCCGAACTGGTGGTGCGCGATTCGGGCATGGGGATCGCGGTCGAACTGCTGCCGAAGGTATTCACGATTTTCGTGCAGGGCGCGCAGTCGCTGCAGCGCGTGCAAGGCGGCCTCGGGATCGGCCTGTCGCTGGTACGCCGGCTGGCGGAGATGCACGGCGGGACGGTGTCGATCGACAGCGCCGGCAGCGGCAAAGGCGCCAGCGTGACGGTGCGCCTGCCGCTGCTGGCGCAACCGGCACACAGCGCGCCGGCGAACGCCGCCTCAAGCAGCGCAGCGCTGCGCCGCGTTCTGCTGATCGAAGACAACGAGGACGCGCGCGACATGATGGCGGCGCTGCTCGAACTGCTGTCGTGCGACGTGGCCACCGCTGCCACCGTCCCGCAAGGCATCGCGCTGGCGCAGGCGCGCCAGCCGGAGATCGCCATCATCGACATCGGCCTGGCCGGCATGGACGGCTACGCGATCGCCAAGGCCTTGAAGGACGACCCGGCGACAGCGCTCATCGCGCTGACCGGATACGGCAGCGCGGCCGACCGCCAGCGCGCATTCGATGCCGGATTTCAGCATCACTTCACCAAGCCGATCTCGATCGAACAACTTGAGCTTGCACTCTCGCCAACTGCGTTGTGAGCGCACAACTGATCAGGGCGCCCGAGGCGATAGCCGACACATTGTGATTGCGGCAGAAATGTTTTTCGTGGGAGTATAGTCCTTCCTTGTTCCACCTCAACCCGGTGAAACGACGCGCGGCTCCGGCCTTGCGCGCAACTTGTGCTACCGCCAAAGGCCGCCATGCAGCTCGACCCCTTGTCCTTCCCCGACCCGCGTACGTTGGGCAACAGGGCCATGGCGCTGGCCATGCTGGACGCGCTGATCTGCCCCGAATTCGAGTACCGCTATTTCACGTTCGACGCCGCCTGGGGCGACGATGAGCAGATGGGCGCGATGCGCAACGGCGATGGCGACCACTGGTTCCTGCACCTGTCCGACAGCGGCGCCGCATTGAAGGGATACGTGCAGGAGCTCGAGCACAGCGACACGCGCGCACTGGCGCGCGAAGTGCAGCGCCGCGTCCCCGCCGACTTCAACTCCTTTCTGCACGAGCCGTCGTTCGCGATGGACGCGGTGAGTTACTTCTACTGGCGCCGCAGCGGCGACCACGCCTGGACCAAGGTCGCGCACCCGGAACCGGGCCTGACGCAGTGCGCCGACGGCTCTGTCGACTACCTGTCGATCCTGCTCGCGCCGGCCGACTGCTACTACGATTACGCCACCGACTACTTCGAATGCGAGCCGCCGATTGCCAGCATCGACCATATCTACGGCATGGCGCCGCTGACGCCGGCGATCGTCAAAAGCCTCAATCCCCAGCTGTCGATGGCGGAAGCGCAAGCGGCGGCCGCCGCGATTGGGTATCCGCGGGTCAGCGCTCGCGCCAGCCTGCCCTGTTAAAAGCTGGTGTCAGGTCTGACATTCGCACATTTCCTAAACTAAAAGCTGGTGTCAGGTCTGACATTCGAACATTTCATGAAGACGAAATGTCCGAATGTCAGACCTGACACCGGTGTTAACGCGGCCCCAGCAGATCCTGCAGCGCGACCGCGTTGGTTGTCGCCGCGCCCGCCGCCGTATTATCGAACACGACCCACACGGTGCGCCCCGCCGCGGTATGCAGCCGCAGGTCGACCGCCAGCTCGGCGATGTAGTGCGGCTCATACGACGAATAGTAGATGCGCGGTGAACCGTGCAGCCGCACGTACATATCGGCGGTGGTCGGCACGGGCGGCCCGTCTTGGCCCTTGGCCGGATCGGCGATC
This sequence comes from Massilia sp. TWR1-2-2, assembly GCF_049897565.1. NCBI lineage: Bacteria > Pseudomonadati > Pseudomonadota > Betaproteobacteria > Burkholderiales > Oxalobacteraceae > Massilia > Massilia sp. TWR1-2-2. The sequence continues at coordinate 33,214 of NZ_JAFCWM010000020.1, forward strand.
ACGCGCGTGATGTCATGGTCGGCCAGCAGATGGGTGGCCTCGTCGCCAAACCAGCTCGGATGGCGCGCCTCGCACGCGACCATGCAGCCAAACGACTGCTTCAGCAGCTTCAGAAAATCGGCCGCCGGGGCAGTGTCGAACTCGAACTTGGGTGGCAGCTGCATCAGCACGCAGCCGAGCTTTTCGCCGAGCGCGCCCGCCTCGAGCGCGAACTGGCGCAGCAGCGGCTGGCACGCGAGCAGGCGGGCGTCGTGCGTGATCGCGCGCGGCAGCTTGACCGAAAAGCGGAAGTGCTCGGGCACGCTGTCGGCCCAGCGCGCGTAGGTCTGCACGCGGTGCGGCTTGTAAAAGCACGAGTTGATTTCAACGATAGGAAAGGTCGCGGCGTAGCGTTCGAGGTGGCTGCCCTCGTCGGAAAACGACGGTTTGTTCTCGCGCGGGATGGTCCAGCCGGCGCAGCCGATCAGCGCCCGGCCGGGTTCGACCAGCAGCGGGTGCTTAAGTTGGTTGTCAGTGAAGGACATCGTTAAATTTTACGACAGAAGAAAACTTCCCCCTGGCACGTTTGGCCACGGCTGGGCGCCGAACGGAACGCACAGTGCGCGCCGCTGGTCTTACAATAGCGATCACACCAGCATGATGGAGGCATCGATGAGCGACCCTGTACACGTAGTATGTCCGCACTGCGACGCGGTGAACCGGCTCAGCGCCGAGCGCCTGGCCGACCAGCCCGTGTGCGGCAAGTGCGCAAAGGGACTGTTCGTGGCCAAGCCGCTCGACGTCGACGGTGCGCGCTTTGCCAAGCACATCGGGCGCAACGACATCCCGGTGCTGGTCGACTTCTGGGCGCCGTGGTGCGGCCCGTGCAAGATGATGGCGCCGGCCTACAACCAGGCGGCGCAAAAGCTCGAGCCGAAAATGCGCCTGCTGAAGGTCGATACCGAGCAGGCGCAGGAGCTGGGGTCGCGCTACAACATCCGCAGCATCCCGACATTGGCGCTGTTCCTCAACGGTAAGGAAATCGCGCGCCAGGCCGGCGCCATGGATGCCGGCAGCATCGTCGCCTGGGCGCAGGCGAACGGCGCCAGGTAGATCCGTACGGCTGCCATGTCGAAACGTTAAGCAGTCCTGTTACAATTGTCGAATAGCCATCAAAGGAGAGACCATGTCGCAGCAATTGGTATTAGACACTAACAGCGAAGACGCCAAACAATTTGCCCGGCTGATGTACATCGCCCATGCGCTGACCTTCTTCTTCTCGCTTGGCATGCTGTCAATCATTCCGGTGATCATCAACTACGTCAAACGCCCGTACACCGAAGGCACGCTCGTCTACAGCCACCATACCTGGATGATCCGCTCGTTCTGGTATTACGTGCTGTGGATGGTGGTCGGCGGCGCGCTGTTCGTCACCATCATCGGCATTCCGGTGGCTTGGCTGGTGTGGGTCGGCGCCTGGGTGTGGAAGGCCTATCGCCTGATCCGCGGCTTCGTCGACCTCAACAACAACCGCCCGATGCCAGTCTGATCGCCCCACCTCGTGATGATTTTCAGCAAGGTGTTCATTGCCTTGCTGAATTACTGTCCCAAAGGACATTCACGACACGAGGACGAGCGACATGAAATCAGTGCAGCAGGAAGTCGACGAGCGCAGCAACCTGGCAGGCACCAACAAGTTCGAACTGTTGCTGTTCCGCCTCGGTGGCGACCACAACGGCGAACGTAGCGAACTGTTCGGCATCAACGTCTTCAAGATCCGCGAGATTGTCGCAATGCCGGAAATTACCGCGATCGCCGGTTCGATGCCGCACGTGCTCGGCGTCGTCAACCTGCGCGGCGCGATCATCCAGGTGCTCGACCTGCCGGCAATTGCCGGCTGCGTGCCCAAAACTGGACTCAATATCATGCTGGTCACCGAATTTGCGCGCACCACGCAAGCGTTCGCCGTCGAATCGGTGGAAGAGATCGTGCGGCTCGACTGGAGCCGCGTGCTGTCGGCCGAGCAAAGCGCCGGCAACGGCGGCCTGGTGACGAGCATCGCGCGGCTCGACGACGATGGCGGCCGGCTGGCACAAGTACTCGACCTCGAAACCATCCTGCGCAACATGACGCCGACCGACCGGCCAGACGTCAACCCCGGCACGATCGGCCCGGCGATCAAGCTCAAGCCCGGCGCGGTGGTGCTGGCCGCGGACGACTCGGTGGTGGCGCGCGCGCTGATCGAACAGGGCCTCGATGCGGTCGGCGTGCCGTTCATTATGACCAAGACCGGCAAGGAAGCGTGGGACCAGCTGCACGCCATCGCCAACCAGGCCGAGGCCGAGGGCAAGACCGTCTACGACAAGGTGGCGCTGGTGCTGACGGACCTGGAGATGCCCGAGATGGATGGCTTCACGCTCACCCGCAGCATCAAGAAAAGCGCGCGCTTCAATAACCTGCCGGTGGTGATTCATTCTTCGCTGTCGGGGACGACCAACGAGGAGCATGTGCGCAACGTCGGGGCCGATGCGTATGTCGCGAAGTTTTCGTCGGGGGAGCTGGCGAAGGCGATTCGGGCGGTGGCGAGTAACGAACCGTGAACCAACGGTTTTTCGTTAGCGGGCCACCGGTTTGACGTCGGGGGTACTGCGGCGGCTACACCGGGTCTGACCCCGTGGGGTCAGACCCCAGACCTGACCCCAGACCTACAGCGCGCTGAAGGCTTGCTCGATGTCGGCGATCAGGTCGACGGTGTCTTCGAGGCCGATGTTGAAGCGCACCAGCACCCCGCCATCGCTCCAGCCGCTGCGCATTGCCTGGATCCGGTACGGCATCACCAGGCTGTTGGCGCCGCCCCAGCTGTAACCGAGTCCAAACAACTCCAGCTGGTCGACGAAGCGGTCGGTCTGCGCTTCCGTGTACCTGGCGTCGAACACCACCGAGAACAAGCCGCCGGCGCCGCTGAAGTCACGCTGCCAGATGTCGTGGCCGGGGCAATCGGCGAACGCCGGGTGCAGCACCCGGGCGACTTCCGGGCGCGCCTTCAGCCAGGTGGCCACTTTGCGTGCACTGGCGTCGTGCGCTTCGAAGCGCAGCTTCATGCTCGGCAGGCCGCGCATGACGAGGTAGGCGTCGTCGGGACTGACGCCCATCCCCAGCCGCATGTGGGCCAGCGCCAGCCGGTCGTTCAACGCGCGGTCGCGCGTGATCAGCGCGCCCATCAACACGTCCGAGCCGCCCGACTGGTACTTCGTCAGCGCTTGCATGATGATGTCGACGCCACGGTCAAAGCCGCGCAGCGCGAGGCCGGCCGACCAGGTGTTGTCGAGTGCGACCAGCACGCCCTTGTCGTGCGCCGCCTTGCAGATCGCCGGCAGGTCCGGCACTTCCATCGACACCGAGCCAGGCGCCTCGGTCCAGATCAGCTTCGTGTTCGCCTGGATCATGGCGCCGATGCCGGCGCCGATCAGCGGATCGTAATAGCGCGCCGTGATGCCGAAGTCGCGCGTGAGCCAGGTGCCCAGCTCGCGGTTCGGATTGTAGACGTTGTCCGGCAGGAGCACATCGTCGCCGGTCTTGAGCAGCGCGAAGTCGACCATGGCGATCGCCGCCAGGCCGCTCGGCGCCAGCAGGCAGAAGCTGCCGCCTTCGATTTCGGCCAGCCGCGCTTCCAGCGTGAACGTGGTCGGCGTGCCGTGCAGGCCGTAGGTATAGGCGTTTTTCTCTTTCCACTCGCCCGAGCGCATGGCCTCGACGTCCTTGAACAGGACCGTCGAGGCGTGGTGGATCGCGGTCGGGAATGCGCTGAAGCCTTCGGGAGCTGCGTAGTCGCTGTGGATCAGCGTCGTTTGCGCGGACTTCTTCGCCATGGTCAAGCCACCGAGGCCCACAGGTCGTGCGCGTCGGCGGCGGTGACGACGACATCGGCGAATTCTCCGACCACCAGCTTCTTGCCCGGCATGAGCGAGCGCTTGATGTGGACCACGCCGTCGATTTCAGGCGCATCGGCCGACGAGCGGCCAACCGCTTCGCGGGCGTTGACTTCGTCGATCAGCACGCGCACGCTCTTGCCGACCTTGGCCTGCAGGCGCTTGGCGGAGATCTCTTCCTGCAGCAGCATGACGCGGGCGCGACGCTCTTCGCGCAGCTGTTCCGGCACCGGGTTATCGAGCAGGTTGGCGGTCGCGCCTTCGACGGGCGAATAGGCGAAGCAGCCGAGGCGGTCGATCTGCGCTTCCTTCAGGAAGTCGAGCAGATATTCGAATTCGGTCTCGGTCTCGCCGGGGAAGCCGGCGATGAAAGTGGAGCGAATCGTCAGGTCCGGGTTCATCGCGCGCCATGCCTGGATGCGGTCGAGGTTCTTCTCGCCGCTGGCCGGGCGCTTCATGCGCTTCAAGACGTCCGGGTGGGCGTGCTGCATCGGGATGTCGAGGTAAGGCAGCACGTGGCCGCCGCTCATCATCGGAATGACCTGGTCGACGTGCGGGTACGGGTAGACGTAATGCAGGCGCACCCACGCGCCATACTGCGCGGCGAGCTGGCCGAGCGCCTCGACCAGCTGCGTCATGTGGGTCTTGACCGGGCGGCCGTTCCAGAAGCCGGAGCGGAACTTGACGTCGACGCCGTAGGCACTGGTGTCCTGCGAGATGACCAGCAATTCCTTGACGCCGGCCTTGAACAGGTTCTCAGCTTCAATCATCAGGTCGCCGATCGGACGCGACACCAGGTCGCCGCGCATCGACGGGATGATGCAGAAGCTGCAGCGGTGGTTGCAGCCTTCGGAGATTTTCAGGTAGGCGTAGTGTTTCGGGGTCAGCTTGACGCCTTGCGACGGCACCAGGTCGAAGAACGGCTCGTGCGGTTTCGGCAGGTGCAGGTGGACCGAGTCCATCACTTCGGCCAGCGCGTGCGGGCCGGTCACTGCCAGCACCTTCGGGTGCACCTTCATGATGATGTCGTCGCCGGCGGCGTCCTTCTTGGCGCCGAGGCAGCCGGTGACGATGACCCTGCCGTTTTCCGCCAGCGCTTCGCCGATGGCGTCGAGCGACTCCTGCACCGCGGCGTCGATGAAGCCGCAGGTGTTGACGATGACGAGGTCGGCGCCCTCGTACGACTTGGCCGTTTCATAACCTTCGGCGCGCAGCTGGGTCAGGATCTGTTCCGAGTCGACCAGCGCCTTCGGGCAGCCGAGCGAAACGAAGCCGACCTTGGGAGCAGCCATGGGCGCGGTAACAAGTGAATTGGGTGCGGCGACGATTGGAATACGGCGAAGTTCGGACATGGTATGGGGAGGGACGCAGGCAGACGAATCTGCCATTGTACCGCGCCGACGGGCTGGAAGGCAAAACGGGGTCAGACCTAGGTCTGACCCCGTTTTGCCACCCCGGTGTAGCTGCGGGTTACTTCTTTTCGACGGGCGGGAACGGGAAGGCGCCGAAGATGCTCTTGCTTTGCGCTTGCATCTGCTCCTGCATCTGCACGAACAGGTTCTTGCTCTGGTCGACGTAGTTGTTCATCATGCCTTGCATCATCGGGCCTTGGACGTTCATGAACTGGGTCCACATTTCAGGGCTGAACGGCTTGCCTTCGAAGCCGCCGGCCTGGCCGGTGGTGAACTTGGCCTGGATGTCAGTAAACGCCTGGACGTTTTTCTCGAGATAGGAACCCATCATGCCCTGCATGGCGTGGCCGTAGTAACGGATGATTTGCGACAGCACCACGCTGGAGAACATCGGCGCGCCATTGGCCTCTTCTTCCAGGATGATCTGCAGCAGGATGCTGCGCGTGAGGTCCTCGCTCGATTTGGCGTCGACCACGGTGAACTCGTCCGCATCGAGTACCAATTGCTTTACGTCTGTCAGCGTGATGTACGAGCTGGTCTGCGTGTCGTACAGCCGACGGTTAGGGTATTTCTTGATCAGGCGTTCGGTACTTTTTTTCGCACTACTCATCTCGAGTTCCACTTATTGCGCCGCAGCGCTTGCTTTGAAAAAGCGGGCGTCGCCCGCTCCTGGCAGCCTGCTTCATCCATCGCAGGTTCATGTATTCATCAAAATACCATGTTGCGCGCGCAGACGCAGCATTTATTGCAGCGCAACTACTCGTAAATACAGAGCAACGAGCATTGCCATTCACATCACGCCTGTTCGGCCCTGACTTTGACGTACCGGCCGGGCGCGGCTTCGATCGGCGCGTACTGCTTGTTGCCAAGTTTTGCAGGCGGCTTCACATTCTTGCCGCCGTGCTCGGCCAGGAAGGCGGCCCAGGCCGACCACCAGCTGCCCTTGAGCTCGGTGGCCCCGGCCAGCCAGGCGTCCGGATCGGCCGCCGCGCCTTTGCCGTTCGGCTTGGCCTTGGCGATCCAGTGGCTGCGCTTGCCTTTGGCGTGCGGGTTGATGACGCCGGCAATGTGGCCGGATGCGCCCAGCACGAAGCGGTTGTTGTTCGGCTTGCCGGGATTGAGCAAGCCCATCGACTTGAACGCGGCAGTCCACGGCACGATGTGGTCGTCGCGCGAACCGTAGATGAAGGTCGGCGCGTCGATGGCGCCAAGATCGACCTTCACGCCGGCGGTGGCGACCTTGCCCGGCATGCGCAGGTTGTTCTCGAGATACATCTGGCGCAGGTAGAAGGTGAACATGGGGCCCGGCAAATTGGTGCTGTCGGCGTTCCAGTACAGCAGGTCGAATGCCGCCGGGTTCTTGCCCTTGAGGTAGTTCGACTGCACGTAGTTCCACACCAGGTCGTTTGGCCGTAACGATGAAAACGTCGTCGCCAGGTCCTTGCCCGGCAGCAGGCCGCCATTGGCCAGGCTCTTCTCCCGCTTGGCGACCTGGTTCTCGTCGATGAAGACGTCGAGCACGCCGGTGTCTTCGTAGTCGAGCAAGGTCGTCAGCAGCGTCAGGCTGGCGGCCGGCTGCTCGCCGCGCGCGGCCAGCACCGCCAGCGCCGAGCTGGCAATAGTGCCGCCGACGCAAAATCCGAAGACGCTGACCTTGGCGCTGCCGGAAATGGCGCGCGATACATTGATCGCCTGAATGGCGCCCATTTCGACGTAGTCGTCCCACGTGACGTTCTCGAGTTCCTTGCCGGGATTGCGCCACGACACCAGGAACACCGAATTGCCCTGCTCCACCGCGTAGCGCACCACCGAATTTTCCGGCTGCAGGTCGAGGATGTAGAACTTGTTGATACAAGGGGGAATCATCACCAGCGGCACCGCATGCACGGTCGCCGTCGACGGTGCGTACTGAATCAGCTGGAACAGTGCGTTCTCGAAGACGACCTGGCCGGGCGTGGTGGCCACGTTGCGGCCGACCTCGAAAGCGGACTCGTCGGACTGCGAGATGCGGCCCTTCTGCAAATCGGCCAGCATGTTGGTCAAGCCCTTGGTCAGGCTCTCGCCCTTGGACTCGATCAGGTGCTGCTGCGCTTCCGGATTGGTGGCGAGGAAGTTGGCCGGCGACATTGCGTCGACCATCTGCTGCACGGCGAAGCGGATCTTCTGCTTGTCGCGCGGGGTCGCTTCGACCGCTTCGGCCATCTCCAGCAGGAAGCGCGAGTTCAGCAGGTAGGACGCGGCGCTGTAGGCCGACAAAGGATTGGCCTGCCACTCGGGGGCGGCAAAGCGGCGGTCATTTAGCTCCGGCGTTTTCATCATGACCATGTCCTGCCATAATGCAGCGGCCTTTTGCAGGTAGTCGGTCTTGATGGCGTCCAGCGCGGCCGGGTTGATGTGGGCGCCGACGTCCTTCAGGATGCCGGCCAGCGGATTGATGTCCGGCTCGGGAAGCTTCATCCAGGATTGCCAGGTGGCGGGATCGGCAAACTGGCTCATCCAGTTGCTGGTCATGGCTTGCGGATCGGGCATATTCATGGTTCGTCCAATGTTTACAATGTCAATTTCTACCGAAGGAAATGTATGTGGATTGTCGCCGTTGCTTGGATCTATGTGGTCGGTCTGATGGCTCTGACCGAAACTTCGGTGGTCGCCGGAATTATGACCTTTTTGTTCTACTGTGTGTTGCCATTATCTATACTGTACTACCTGTCAGGATCGAAGGCCAGACGGTTGCGAAACGAGGCGGCCATGCGCGAGCGCATGCGCCAGATGGCGGCGGCCGAGGCGGAGGGGTCAACCCCTGGTGCAGATACGCCAACGCAGCCGGGACCCGAGCCCAAGTAGAAACCGGGAGTCGCCGACCCGTCACAGTTCGTTGAGCCACACCATGCTGGCGAGCCGGCCGGTGACGCCGTCGCGTCGGTAGGAATAGAACAGGTCGCGCGAAGTCGCGGTGCAGTAGTTGCCACCCCACACACGCGTGACGCCATCGCGCGCCAGCAGCATGCGCGCCAGCGCGTTCATGTCGGCCAGATACTTTCCGGCATGCCCTTCGAACGGCTGAAACGCCGCCCTCACCTGCGCCGCTTCATCATCGCCTGGCGCCGCGGACAGGAAACTGTCGAGCACATCGGCGCCCACTTCAAACTGCGACGGCCCGATCGCAGGCCCCAGCCAGGCAGTAATCTCGCCGGCGCCGGCGGCGCGCATCGCGGCCACCGTTTCACCGAGCACGCCGGCGGCCAACCCACGCCAGCCGGCATGCGCGGCGCCAACGACCGTGCCGGCCAGGTCGGCAAACAGCACCGGCAGGCAATCGGCGGTCATCACGGCGCACACGACGCCAGGCGCGGTGGCAATGCTGGCGTCGCCCACGCGCACCGGCTGGCCCGGCTGCACGCTGGCAGCGTCGACCACGGCGACGCCGTGCACCTGCGAAATCCACGCAGGCGGGCCGGGCAGTTCGGCCGCCACCAACGCGCGGTTGCGCCGAACCGTGTCCGGGTCGTCGCCGACATGCATGCCCAGATTGAGGCCGCCGCCGCCGGCGCCGTCGTCATACGGGCCGCAGCTGTTGCCGCGCTGGCGCGTGGTGGCCAGCGCACCGACATTGGCCGGCGCGTCCGGCCACTCCGGTCGGATCAGTCCGGCGTCCATGTCACCAGGTCGGGCTCGGGGATGCCGGCCTTTTCGATCAGTTCGGCGAAATCGTCGGCCAGCGGCACGATCCATTCGCACTCCTCGCCGGTGGCCGGATGGACCAGGCCGAGCCGGCGCGCCTGCAGCGCCTGGCGCGGGAACACCGGCACCAGGTGCTGCTTGCCGTACACCGAGTCGCCGACCAGCGCGAAGCCGAGGTGCTGCATGTGCACGCGGATCTGGTGGGTGCGGCCAGTTTCGAGCTGGCACTGCACCAGGCTGACCGGGCGGCGGTCGAGCAGGCCGCTGCCGATCAGCTGGAAGTGCGTGATGGCCGGCTTGGCCGAGAAACTGCTCGACACCGCCATCTTGACGCGGTCCTTCGGGTGGCGCCCCATCGGCGCGTCGATGGTGCCGCTGATGCGCGGCGTGCCCCACACGAGCGCGAAATACTCGCGCTTGACGCTGCGCGCGGCCAGCTGGCGCACCAGGTCGGTCTGCGCAGCCAGCGTCTTGCCGACCACCATCAGGCCGCTCGTATCCTTGTCGAGGCGGTGGACGATGCCGGCGCGCGGCACGCCGGCCAGCTGCGGCGCATGAAACAGCAGGCCGTTGAGCAAGGTGCCCGACCAGTTGCCGGCGCCAGGATGGACGACCAGCCCGGCCGGCTTGTTGATAACGAGGATGTGTTCGTCTTCGAAGACGATGTTGAGTTCAATTTGTTCCGGCGTATAGGCGGCGTCTTCCGGCGCGCTCTGCGGTGTGATGACTACCGTTTCGTCGCCATACGCGGTATCCTTGCCGCGCGCCGGCTTGCCGTCGACCATGACGTGGCCGGCATCGAACCACAGTTGCAAGCGGCTGCGCGAAAATTGCGGCACCAGGCCGGCGATGACCTTGTCGAGGCGGTGGCCGCACGCTTCCGGGGTCAGTTCGAGGGTAATCGGCGACAGGTCGATGCCTGGCTCGAGGGACGCGAAGTCGGCGTCGATCTCGTCTTCAACATCAGGGTCTAAAGGTAAATCCGCCGAATTCGGCGTTGGAGTTAATATCACAGCAGTCCCATCGGCTATAATCAGCCTTTCGTTGAATCTCGGTAAATACTCTCTTGCAAAAAGTCATGCAAAAAAAATTATCTCTGTTTGTTGCTTCGTTCGCACTGCTTAGTTTGTCAGCTTGCGGCTTACTGCCGGAAAAAACCGACGAGACCAAAAATTGGTCGGTAACGAAATTATACGCTGAGGCGCGCGAGGAAATGGCGGGCGGCCACTACGAGGCTGCCGTCAAGCTGTTCGAGCGGCTCGAGTCGAGCTATCCGTTCGGCACCTACGCGACCCAGGCGCAGATGGAAATTGCTTACGCCCATTACAAGTCGCAAGACCAGGCACAGGCGCTGGCGGCGGTGGAGCGCTTCATCAAGCTGCACCCGAACCATCCGGCGGCCGACTACATGTACTACCTGCGCGGCCTGATTACGTTCAACGACCAGATCGGTTTCATCTCGGCGATTTATTCGCAGGATCCGACCGAGCGCGATCCGAAGGCGACGCGTGAATCGTTCGCCGCGTTCAAGGCGCTGGTCGACAAGTTCCCGAACAGCAAATACGCGCCGGACGCGATCGCGCGCATGAGCTATCTGGTCAATGCGATGGCGCAGTATGAAGTGCACGTGGCCAATTACTACTTCCGCCGCGGCGCCTACCTGGCCGCGCTGAACCGGGCGCAGGGCGCGGTGGCCGATTTCACCGACGCGCCTGCGCGCGAAGAGGCGCTGTTCCTGATGGTGCGCGCGTATGACAAGCTCGACATGCCTGATCTGCGCGACGATGCGCGCCGCGTGTTCCTGAAGAACTACCCGAACAGCCGCTTCCTGAACCCGAATGCGAAGCATCAGGCGTGGTGGAATTTCTGGGCGAAGAAGGCGGATTAAGCACACGTCATCCTCGCGCAGCGGGGATGACGTGAAGTTTTATGTCGCAGGCTGGGCGACTAGCTCAGAGCTTGCGGCGGAATACCCAGTCGCTGTCGGTCGAATCGCGCTTGCTGAACGCGTACCCGTCAACCTTGAAGCGCTTCAGCTTCTGCGCGTCCACGATCCCCTTCTCCGCCGCGTAGCGCGCCATCATCCCGCGCGCCCGCTTCGCATAGAACGAAATAATCTTGTACTTGCCATCTTTCCAGTCTTCGAACACCGGGTTCACCACCGGCACCGGCAACAGCTTCGGCCTGACCGACTTGAAGTACTCTTCGGACGCCAGGTTGACCAGCGTTTCGGCGCCGTTCGCGGCGATCGCCTCGTTGAGCCGCTCCGTCACGCTGTCGCCCCAGAAACTGTACAGGTCCTTGGCGCCTGCGGTCGGCAAGCGCGTGCCCATCTCCAGCCGGTGCGGATGGATCAGGTCGAACGGGCGCAGCACGCCATACAGTCCGGACAGGATGCGCATGTGCGTCTGGGCAAAGGCCAGCGCCTTCGGCTTGAGCGTGCGGGCGTCGAAGCCATGGTAGACGTCGCCATTGAAGGCCATGATCGCCTGGCGCGCATCCTTCGGCTCCGGCGACCAGGTCGCGTAGCGCGCCACGTTGAGCATGGCCAGCGGATCGGACAGCTTCATCAGGTCGGCGATCTGGCCCGGCGAATAGCCGCGCAGCACGTCGATCAGCGCGCCGGAACGCTCCAGCATGTCGGGGGTGGTGGTCAGTTTGGTGGTGGGGCGGCTTTCAAAGTCGAGGGATTTTGCAGGCGACAAGACAATCAGCATAAGATTCGATCAATATCCAACAAATTAGAATTGCCGACATGATACCCGTACCAGCCGAACGCATCGTCATCGATACCAATGTCTGCCTCGACCTGCTGGTGTTTAACGACCCGCGCTGGGCCAGCCTGCTCGCCGCGCTCGAGAGCGGCGCCGTCGAGGCCGTGACGCGCGCCGATTGCCGCGACGAATACAACATCGTTCTGCACTACTCCCACCTGCCGCTCGACGACGACAGCCGGCCCGTGGCCGCCGCCCGCTTCGACGCGCTGGTCAAGGTGGTGGCGCCGGCTGCCAGCCCGGTGCGCCTGCCGTTGTGCACTGACCGCGACGACCAGAAATTTCTCGAGGTAGCGCGCGACAGCCAGGCCGCCGTGCTCATCACCAAGGACAAGGCGCTGCTGAAGCTGGCGCGCAAGACCGTCCAGGCCGGTTTGTTTCGCATCATGCTGCCCGAGGCATGGGTCAAGGCGCAGGCCGGCGCTGCGCTAGAATAGCCGTATCGACACTACGCATTCGCCCATCATGACGACACCCGTTCTTCGCACCAAACTGCCGGCGGTCGGCACCACGATCTTCACCCGGATGTCGGCGCTGGCCAACGAGCACGGCGCGGTCAACCTGGGCCAGGGCTTTCCCGATTTTGAATGCGACCCGGCGCTGCCCGGCATGGTGGCAGACGCCATGCGCGCCGGCCATAACCAGTATCCGGCGATGGCCGGCGTGCCGCAGCTGCGCGAGGCAATTTCCAGCAAGATCAGCGCGCTGTATGGGCGCAGCTACGATGCGGCCAGCGAAGTCACGGTGACGGCCGGCGCCACCCAGGCAATCACCACCGCGATCCTGTGCTGCGTGCATCCTGGCGACGAGGTGATCGTCATCGAGCCAGCGTACGACGCCTACGCGCCGGCCATCGAGCTGGCCGGCGGCGTCATGGTGCCGGTGTCGATGCAGGTCGGCGAGGACGGCTACAGCATCCCGTGGGACAAGGTTGCGGCCGCTGCCGGCCCGCGCACGCGGCTCATCGTCATCAACTCGCCGCACAACCCGACTGGGTCCGTGCTGCGGCGCGCCGACATCGACACCCTGGCCGCGATCGTGCGCGGCACCGACATTTTGCTGCTGTCGGACGAAGTCTACGAGCACATGGTGTACGACGGCGCGGTGCATGAGTCCGTGTGCCGCTATCCGGAACTGGCCGAGCGCGCCTTCGTCGTGTCGAGCTTCGGCAAGACGTATCACGTCACCGGCTGGAAGATCGGCTACGTGGCGGCGCCGGCAGCGCTGATGGCCGAGTTCCGCAAGGTGCACCAGTATTACGTCTTCACGGTGAACACGCCGATGCAGCACGGCATCGCCAAGTATATGTCCGATCCGGCGCCCTACCTCGAGCTGGCCGCGTTTTACCAGCGCAAGCGCGACCTGTTCCGCGACGGCCTCCAGGGCAGCCGCTTTACCTTGCTGCCGGCTGACGGCACCTACTTCCAGTGCGTCAGATACGACGCCATCTCGTCGATGCCGGAAGCGGACTTTGCCGAATGGCTGACGCGCGACGTGAAGGTCGCCGCGATTCCCGTATCCGCGTTCTATAGCCAGGCGACGGAATCGGGCATCGTGCGGTTCTGCTTTGCGAAAAAAGACGAGACCTTGCGGCTCGCGCTGGAGCGGCTGGCCGAGCTGTAAAACGCCGGTCTGCCGGGCTAGCCTAACAACAGCAGGCCGACAATGTAGGCGCCGAGCGCGAGCGTGATGCCGACCAGCGGCACGCGGAACCAGTAGCGCCAGGCCAGAACTGCATACGCGACGAGCAAGGCGGCGCCGAGCAGCGCGAAATAGGAGCCGTGGGCCAGCAAGGCCGAGTGTGCCAGCGCCAGTTGCAGGTACACCAGGCCGAACAGCATCGCGCCCAAGCTGTGACTGGCGTTAAAGCCCGTCCAGGCCCGCCACATGCTCGTATCGGCCGAGATGCGCGGCGCCCCCGACTGCATCGCCACGTTGACCGCGGGGTCGCGGCAGTGAAATTTGCGCGAGAAAAACGTGTAGGCCAGGTGGACCGAGCCCATCAGTTAAACGATTGCGGCGCTGACTGCGATGAGAGTTGCTCCCATGCGTGGCCCATTACCGAGCCATACGAGCGTTGTCGCCATGATGTTTTCTTTCGATTGGTGAGGTTCGGGAGATCCTAAATCGGCACATCCTTATGACGCACTGACGATCAGGCTGCTCAATAGCATGAGGATCACGACCGGAGACCACAGCGACCGCTCGGGTCGACTCGGAGAGTTCAGGTTTAATACGGTACCGATCGCGCAATAACCGATAACGCCCCACACCATCCAATGCGAAGATTCTCGAATGGATTTGAACGCTATTCCCGCGCGTGCCAAAACGATCGCTGCAAAAGCGATGAGCAGGATCGCGGAGAAGATCGATACGATGCGGATCGGGCGTGGAAGCTTTCCAGGATATTTACCGCCACCTGATTATGTTCACTCGTCAGAACTAAGGCGACCCTGCTGACCTGAAAACAGCCTTGTCCGGAACTCATCACGCGTTTAAATTTGCGAAGTACGCCCGGCGCTATCTCGCCGAGGTCCAATACCGCTTCAATCGCCGCGCTGATATGGCCGCCATGGTCCCGCGACTGGCAGTCGCCATGGCACAGACGAGACCGTGTCCAAAATGGATGGTGCTGGGAAAGGCTGAGGCAAGAACATAATCAGGTACCGCCAAGCGTGAACTCTCCCCAGGGAGCACCGAATACCAAGGCAACCTGAAAAACCACAACAGCTAAAGTGAGAAAAGCGAAAATCACTGCTGCCAGATTGCTCACCATTTTCATTTCCATAGTTTTAAGCGCTAGGGCAGCAGCGAGAATAGCATGGTGTAATGACATGTAGACCGATTTTCTCCGCGCCGGACTCAAGGAGCCCGCATCACGTTGCTGCCAGCCGACGGCATCTGTATTGATGCGTCAAAGTCGAAGCAATCTCCTCTATACTGAAAGCGGACTTTGCCGAATGGCTGACGGGTGAAGTCGAGGTCGCCGCGATACCTGTATCGGCGTTCATCAGCCAGGGGACGGAACCGGGCATCGCGGTTCTGCTTTGCAAAAAAGACGAAACGTTGCGGCTCGCGCTGGACCGGCTTGCCAAGCTATGTATGACGACAGCAAACCCTCCCATCGCACCGGTCTCGGTGCTGCGCACGCTGAACCTGGTCACCGCACAGCTGGACCGGGTATTGTCGGGGCTGTCCGCCTACAGCGACGCCGACCGGGCGCTGCGTCAGCTGGCGCATGAACTGGCGGCGGCCTGTGCGCTGTCCGCTGACGTTGCCGTCGCTTCCGTTCTCCTCAATCAGATTGCCGGGCGTTACGCCGTGCGGCATTGCGTCGACACGGCGGTGATTGCCTGCGTGGTGGCCCAGGCGATGGGCAGGCCGCCTGAGGAAGTGCTGGTCATCGCGGCGGCATCGCTGACGATGAATGTCGGCATGATGCGGCAGATTGAAACCTTTCAGAACCGGTCGTCCGCGCTGACGCCGGACGAGCGGGAAATCGTGCGGCGACATCCGAGCCAGAGCGTGGCGCTGCTGCGAGAGGCCGGCGTAACGGACGAAGACTGGCTGGTGTGCGTGATGCATCATCATGAAAACGACGCCAGGAGTGGGTGCCCGGAGGGGCGACCTGAAAATGCAATTTCCGCCAACGCCAGGTTGATCGGACTGGCGGATCGCTACTGCGCGTGCGTTTCAGCCCGCAACTATCGGAGATCGATGCTGCCGCCGGTTACGCTTGACATTCTTCGACGCGATGCCGGGCACGATCCGGAGTTGACGCGACATTTCCTTGAGCAGATCGGGCGGTATCCGCCGGGGACACTGGTGAAGCTGGCAAATGGCGATACAGGAGTAGTGACCGGAAGGGATGCGTTATTTGTACACACGCTACGCGATGCAGCAGGGGCGCCACTGTCAATCGTGCGCTACGCTGAGGGGCGCATGCATGAAATTTGCGTAGCCCTTCACGAAGACGAAGCGCGCTTAAGATTCAGCATGAAAACGGTTTGGGGTCAATTGGCCGCGTTATAACAGCAGTAAATGCCCCGCAAGGCAACGCTTGCGGGGTGTTCCGTCGGCTTACTTGTTGAAAGCAGCTTGCAAGTCGGCCTGGCTCGTGACGCCGCTCTGCAGTAGCAGCATCAGCAGAATGCGTGCCTTGGCCGGTTTCAAATCATCGGCCATGACAGCGCCAGCGTCGAACGTCGTCTTGCCTCCCCCGACAAAGCCGTAACTTGGCAGCACCCGTCCATTGTGGACTCGGGTGGATACGACCACGGGCACTTTCTTCGACAGCGCATACCTGACGGCTTCATACATCGGCTCGTTCATGTTACCCATACCCAAGGCCTGCACGACGATTCCTTTGGCGCCGCGGTCGACGGCACTGCGCAGGGCCATGCCATCAGCGCCGCCGTACATCGCGACGATTTCGACCGTCGGCATTTTGTCGGCGCTGATCGCAATATGCTGCCGCCGCATCGGCGCGCTGGCATACGTTACGCGATCCGGGTACACCTCGCCAATGAAGCCGAAGTCGCCTGAATTGAACGTCTCCACGTTGCCGGTATGGGTCTTCGTCACGTAGCGCGCAGCATTGATCTGGTTGTTCATCGCCAGCATGACGCCCTTGTCCTTCGACTGCGCGTCGACAGCGATACGGGCTGCATTGAGCAGGTTGCGCGGGCCGTCAAAGTCCGCCGACGAGGCGTTTCGCTGTGCGCCAATCAGGACGATGGGCTTGCTCGAGTTGACGGTCAGATCCAGCCAGTAGGCGGTTTCTTCCAGCGTGTCGGTACCGTGCGAGACGATCACGCCAGATACTTCGGGACGCGCCAGCGCCGTTTGTACTGCCTTCGTCAGCTGGATCCAGCGCGGCGGATCCATGTAGTCAGACGGCACGTTCGACAGGTTGTTGACCTCGATGGTGGCGTACTTGCCTATATCAGGAACGGTGGCCAGTAAATCGTCGCCAGAAATTGCAGGAACCGGTGCTTTCTTCACAGGATCGATTTTCATGGCGATGGTGCCGCCGGTGGCGATAAACTCAATTACCGGCTTGTTTTGCGCGAATGCCGTGGAAGCAGCCGTTAAGGCGACGCCCAATATCGTAGCTTTCAATTTCATTTTGTCTCCTAAAGGTGCGAAGTAACGATGGTGAAACCATCTAGCCGCCACTGACAATTGCCGGGCAGCTTATTATGCCATTTGCAACGTTGCCGCACCTTCCAGGATTCATGCGTCACTATCAGCCGTGATAGGTGGGCCCCGATATCGCAGTTGATATCATATATTTCTTCTTCAACGCAGGATGAGACAGACAGAGACAGCGATCACAAAAGTCGCTCCTGCCGAGGCGGCGGTCGCGAAACGTATGTTGGTGACGGCTGACCGCCGATTGGTTGCTGCATTGGTGAAAGTCATGCCATGGACAACAGGGAAGAGGCCGGCGCACCTGACGGCGAAAAATCATCAGCCGCGCTGCTTCGCGTGCCCGTACTGGAATGACGAGTCGCAGCGCTGGAAAGGGTAGTTGCCATCGAGCGACGGCGGCCGGGCCGCAAGCGCGTCCGCGAAGCTGAGCTGCTCGGCTTGCTGCAGCCGCTACTCGATGGGCTGGCCGTGGTGCACGCCGCGGGTTTCCTGCACCGCGACATCAAGCCCGACAACATCTACGTGCGCAAGGACGACGGCAGCCTGGTGCTGCTCGATTTCGGCGCCACGCTGTACTGGATAATTTCCGGCACCAAGCCGCCGGCGGCGCTGGCCCGGACCAGCGGCGCGGCGCAGATGATGCCGGCGCAGCAAGCGGGCCAAGACAGATTCAGCGATGCGTTCCTGGCCGCGGTCGACTGGGCGCGGCAAGCGGACCCGGTGGCGCGGCCGCAGGACCTGCGGGCTTTCTCGCAGAAACTGAGTGCGTCGCACGCCGTTAGCCTGGCACTGCGCGACGCATTGAACGACGGCGAGGCCGCGCCGCGCTTCGCCAACGAAAGTTTTCGCGCGCTGATCAATTCGCCGAAGTTGTTCGCCAGGCGCTCGCTACATTTCCTACGCGCCCTGCTCCACCTCTCCTCGTGGCCGATGGTGGTCAAGATGGCGGCGGCGATGGTGCTGGCGGCGTTGCTGCCGATGCTCATTACCGCCTACTACAACCTGAACGGCTCGGTCCGAGCGGTGTCGGCCGGCGAGATGCGCAACCTGACGCGCATGGCCGAAAGCACCGCGGGGCGCCTGTCCCAGCTCATCATCGATTACGAGAATCTGGCGAAGCTTCTCGCCACCGAAGAGGACTTGATCGATTACCTGAAACAGCCCGACGCCGCGCGCAAAAAGGACGCCGACGCCAAGCCTGGCGTGCTGGTCAAGACAAATCCAAACCTTCATTTGATTTCGCTGGTCGATTCCAAGGGCATTGCGCTCATCGCGAGCGAAGCGGCGCTGGTGGGCAGGGATTTCAGTTCGCGCGAATACTTCAGGCAGCCGATGCGCGGACGCGCCTGGCAGACCAGTATTATCAGGGGCGTCATTCCCGGCGGGCGCGGGATGTATTACGCCCATCCGGTAGTCGACGAGGGCGGGGTCGTCATTGGCGTGCTGGTAATGCGCATCGAGGCTGCAACGTTCGACGGCATCGTGCATGCGGCCACGCGCGGTACCGACCGGGTGCCGCTGATGATCGATGGCGACGGCTTGCTGATTCATTACCGCGATGCGGCCAAGATCAATCACAGCCTCGATACACTTAGCGAAAGCGCGCAGCAGCGCATCGCCGCCGATCAGCGCTTTGGCCAGCCGCGCATCGAGAGCCTGGGCATGCCGGTGCTGGCGCGCACGCTCATCAAAGCCAGACAGCCGGGCAGCCTGAGTTACTTGGCGACGCTGTCAGGGACGGAGGAGCACACTGGCTATGCGCCGGTACCGGGGCAGGATTGGGTGGTGGCGCTGACCGAATCGCGCGACGTATTCGAGTCGCCATTGCAGCAGCTGTTTTCGAATGTCCTGCAAAGCGTGGTGATGGTCGGCGTGCTGTTCATGGTGTTTGCGGTGCTGTTTGCACGCAGTATTGTGCGGCTAATCGCGCGGCTGACGCAGGCAGCCACCGCACTCAAGGACGGCGAATACGACCGGGCGACGATCGCCGTCACGTCGAACGATGAAATTGGCCGCCTGTCGCGCACCTTCAATGTGATGATTGACGTGCTGCGCCAGCGCGAGCGCGAAAAAGGGCGCGGCACACGGCCTGGCGACAAGGACGACGTCGGCGACGATCAGACCTAAAAGCGCTTCGATCAGATCAGTGGGAAAGCTGCTGCACCTTGCGGTCGACAAACCCCTGCAGGTCCGGCGTCAGGTTGGCCGACGCGCGCGCTTTCTGGAACGCGTCGAAGGCTTCCTTGTTGCGTTTATCCGCCTGCAGCGATATGCCCAGCCCCATCAGCCAGACGCCGTTATTCGGCATCGTTTGCAGCGCCGCCTGGAATTGCTCGGCCGCCTCGCGGTGACGGGCCTGGCGCTGCAGCGCGCTGGCCAGGAAGGCATGATATTCGGCGTTGCCGGTAGCGTAAGGCAAGGTGCGCTGCAAGGTCTCGATGCCGGTCCAGCCGCGCTCGATCTGCAGCCGCGCCAGCAACATGGCCAGCGTCGGCTGGCGCGGATCGGCACCCAGACCCTGCTGCAACTGGCGCGCCGCTTCATCGGGCCGGCCCGCTTCGATCAGCAGGCTGACCAGGGTCTGGCGCGCCGCCTCGTGACGCGGATCCGTGCGCAGCACCTGTTCGAGCGAGGCGATGGCATCGCCGGCGCGCCCGTCCTGCAGGGTGACCAGCGCGCGGCGGTATTCCGCCTCGGCACGTTGCGGGACGCCCATGCCGTGGCGAACCGCCGCGCCCGCTTGCTCGGCTTTTTCCGGCGCCTCTCGCTGCTCGGCCGCCAGGCGGCGTTTTTCTGTGCGCTGTTCTTCGGCAAGCAATTTTTGTTCACGCAGTTTTTCCTCGCGCAGTTGCTTGCGGGTCGGGCGCGGCGCGGCCTCGACCACCTCGACCGGCTGCGCAAGCGCACGCGGCGCCGCTTCCCTGGACGCCGGCAAGGACTCCGGCGCCGGCTCGCTGGCAACCGCTGCGGCCGGCTCGCTGACGACAGCGACAGGCGCCGGCTTGATCATCGGCGGCAGCAGCACCGTGCGTACCGCCGGGACCGGCGGCACGACAACGGCCGTGACCGGCGCGGGCCGCTGCAGCATGCGCCAGCCGACGTAGCCGGCGCCGGCCAACGCGACAGCCACTGCCGCCGCGCCTGCCAGCAGCCACGGCGTGCGGCGCCGCTCGGCGACTACGGGCCGCACGTGTATTGGCGAGCCGGCCGTGGTCGGCACGCCGCCACGCGCGTCCAGGTCTTGCAGCATCTTGTTGATCAGGCTCATCGGATCAAGGCCCAGCCGAGGCTGGCCACGGCGGCCACTGCCGACGCGCTGGCCATCCATGGCCACAGGCGCCGCCTCGGCGGCAAGGTGTCGCGCGCGGCAATGGCGATGTGTTTGCGTTCCACTTCGTGCCGGCCCTGCCCGTAAGCAAGCATCAACGACTTGTGGGCGATGATGTTGATCAGGCGCGGTACGCCACCGCTGGCGGCGAACAGCTTGGCAATGGCGCCCTTGGTAAACATGCGCGAACCGGTGAAGCCGGCGATGCGCAGGCGGTGCGCCAGGTAGTACTCGAGGTCGTCGCGGCGCAGCGGCCCAAGATGATAGTGAAACGAAATGCGCTGCGCCAGCTGGCGGATCGAATCGAGCGCCAGCTTACGGTTCAGCTCGGGCTGGCCGAACAACACAATTTGCAGCAGCTTGCGCTTTTGCGTTTCCAGATTGGTGAGCAGGCGCAGCGCTTCCAGGCTTTCCACCGGGATCGCCTGCGCCTCGTCGAGGCACAGCAGCACGCGCTTGCCCTGCGCGGCGAAGCCGATCAGCTTGTGGGTAATCGATTTGAGCAGTTGATGCTGGTCGACATCCTTGTCGAGCTTGAGTTCGAGTTCGTCGGCGAGCGCCAGCATCAAGGTGCGCGGCTCGAGGTAGGGATTCGGGATGTAAGCGGTGACGAAATCGTCGCCGAGGGTGGCGATGAACTTGCGGCACAGCAGCGTCTTGCCGGTGCCCACTTCGCCGATGATCTTGATGAACCCTTCGCCACCGCGCGCGGCCACCAGCAAGGTGTTGAGCGCTTCCTGCGAATGGGCGCTGGTAAAGAAGAAGCTGGTGTCGGGCGTGATGCTGAACGGCATCTCGCGCAGGCCGAAGTGTGCGGTGTACATGTTACTTGCGTCCCCGCGCGGAAGGATCGAGTTGCTCGATGCGGCGGCCGGCGTCGAGCAGGTCCGCGTTCCAGCTGCTGGCGCCTTCGACGATGGTCGGCTTGATCAGCACCACCAGTTCGCGCTTCTGGTTGACGTTGCTGCGGTTGCCGAACAGCGCGCCGACCAGCGGCAGGTTGCCGGCGCCGGGAATCTGGCCGCGGTCGGACGTCGACGACTGGCGCATCAGGCCGCCGATGGCGACGACCTTGCCGTTCTGGCCGCGCACCATGCTGTCGATCTCCGACGTCGATGACGCCGCCAGCGGCAGGTTGAAGTTGCCGACGCTGCCGAGGTTGATCGACTTGGTGACGGTGGTGACCTGGCTGACCGACGGGTGCACGTGCAGCAATATGTTGCCGCGGTCGTCGATTTGCGGCGTCACGTCCAGCACCACGCCGGAAAAGAACGGCGTCAGGGTCACGTTCGGCGACGTCGTGTTGCCGGCCGCGCTGGTGTTGGTGACGGTGCTCACGCCGGTGACGAAGAACTCATCGGTGCCGATCTTCAGCACGGCCTTTTCATTGTTCATCGCCGCCACGCGCGGGCTCGACAGAACGTGCACGGTGCCCTGCGACTCGAGGAAGGAAATCAGCGCGGCGAAATTGCTGGTCTGGAATGCCAGGCCGAACAGCGAGTTGGCCGCGTCCGCCGCATTCGACAGCGAGAAGCCGGTCGCCGAGGCAAGACCGCTGCCGTTCTGGATCAGCGGCGCCTGGCCTGGCGGCAGCTGCACCGGCAGCCGCGCCAGCGCCGTGCCTGGCGACAGCAGGCCGGCCGACGCGCGTGAATTGCCGTTGGCGCCAAAAGCGGCCCAGTTGATGCCGCTCTGGAAGCTGTCGTTCAGTTCGACTTCGAGGATCTTCGCTTCGAGGATCACCTGGCGGTCGACCGACAGCTGGGTCGCCTTCAGGTACAGGTCGACGCTGCGCAGTTCGTCAGGCATCGCGCGCACCACCAGCACGCCCGATTGCGGGCTGACCACCACGCTGCGCCCGCCGTCCTTGCCGCCGGAGCGGACGATGGCGTCGAGCGCGGCCTTCAGGTCGCCCCAGAAATCGCTCGCCGTCGTCGTGCTGACGTTGGTGCTGTCGTTCTGGGTGACGCGGTTGGCGCCGCCCTGGTCGCCGCCCTGGTTGTTCTGGCCGTTCTGGTTATTCTGCCCGCCCTGATTCGAGCCGCCCGCGTTCGCCACCGACGTCGACGACACCCGCAGGTTCGACGAGCCCTTGCGGCTGCCGACCAGGTAATTGACGTGAAACATGCGCGTCTGCATCGTCAGCGGGCGGATCGAGATGCGGGTGCCGTCGATGCGGTAGTCGTAGCCGTACATCTCGCGGATCGCGTCGAGCGTCTCGATCAGCGTGACATCTTTCAGGTTGGCGCTGATGATGCCCGACACTTCAGGGTGCACCAGCATGTTGTAACGCGTGCCGGCAACGATCGAGTGGAAGAACTTGGGCGCCGGCACGTTGTTGAAGGCGACGTTGAACCGCTCGTCGAGCGCCTGGCGCGCCTTCGGCAGCTGGCCGGCCAGCGCCGCCACCGGCGGCATCAGCGCGTCGGCAACGGCCGCATCGGTGACGGGCGCCTGGCGCGCGGCCGCGGCGATCTGCGCATTGATGGCGTCGTAGGTGTCGCGCTTGGGCGTGGCGCTGCCGCAACCGGCCAGGCT
Source organism: Massilia sp. TWR1-2-2 (assembly GCF_049897565.1). Classification (NCBI taxonomy): domain Bacteria; kingdom Pseudomonadati; phylum Pseudomonadota; class Betaproteobacteria; order Burkholderiales; family Oxalobacteraceae; genus Massilia; species Massilia sp. TWR1-2-2. The sequence continues at coordinate 56,009 of NZ_JAFCWM010000020.1, forward strand.
GGCCGCCAGCGAGATCGCGGCCGCTGTCATCAGGTAAGTATGCATGCTGGAGCTGGACTTTCTCATTTGGAGCGGGGAATCGGGATGCTGGCCGGGCCGGCAAACAGCTTGAGCACCTGGCGCTGCTGGCCGCGTTGCAATTCAACTTCGCCGTCGCTGATGCGCACCAGCACGGCGCCGCGGAAGGCGCCACCGAGGCGCACTGCCTCGCCGTCGATCACCGCGACCTGGCGCCCGCCCGGCTCGCGCGCGACCAGCACCGACTGCAGCACGGGCGCGGAAGGCGCGTCGGCAACAGCGGCGGCGCCAGGTTGCGGCTTGATCATCGATGCCGGCGGACGGGTCGGGTCCTGCAGCGCCTGCGCCGAAGCGCCGGCGCCGGCATGGAGCAGCACCGAAAACCAGACGGCGCGTTTCATAGCGTGATCCATCGGCGCTCCAGGCTCAGGGTGTAGATGGTCAAGCTCAGGCGCGCGTTCGGATACTCCTCGACCTGCAAGCCGGCCTGTCCCCAGAACAGCTGCGTGGGCATCGCTTCGAGTGCATCGAGGTAATGGACCATGTCGAGATAGTTGCCGCGCACTGTCAGCTGGACGCCGTGGCGGTACAGCAGCGGCGGCGGGAGCGACGCCGCAGCGGTGGCGGCCGGCGCGCCGACGCGCACGGCGGCGCCAACCGGCGTGGCCGGCAAGGTCGCCATTGCCACCATCTGCAGGCGGCCGTTGGCTTTCAGGATCGTTTCGAGCAGCGGCGCAATGCGCTCCGGCGGCACCAGGCCTTTTTGCATGGCGCGCAAGCTGGTGGACAATTGCTCGCTGTCGGCCTTGAGCGTGGCCAGGCGCGTGCGCGCCGCGACATCCGGGTCGAGCGCGTAAATCTGCACCTGCTGGGTGATGGCGGTGTCGATGGCGGCGATGGCGCGTTTCTGCTGGTTCAATTCGGCGCGCAGCGCGTCGCGTTTCACCTGCATGGGATTGAGCACCAGCGCGAACAGCAGAAACACGATCGACACGGCCGCGGCGGCGAACAGCATGGCCCGCTCGCGCGCGATGAGGGCGTCGACGCGGGCAACGAACAGGTGCAGGCGCTGCTTCATTTGGCCACCTCCGCCATGGTCGACTCGAGGTTGAATTCGACGAATCGCGCCGCTGTTGCGCCCGGCTCGCCGGCGGCGGCCGGCGGGCCGATCTTCAGGCTGCCGAACGCTTTGCCGCGCATGACCTGCTCTTTGGTCAGGCGACCCAGGTAGGCCGGCACCAGCGCCGGGTCGAGCGCCCTGCCCTGCACCGCCAGGTCGGTGCCGCCGGCGCCGATCGACACGCCGGTCAGCCAGACTCCGGCAAGCTGCTGGCGCGCGAGCGCCTTGAAGTAGCCGGCAAATCCGATCGTGTTGCCCAGTTCGCCGCGCTCGAGCACGGCGGCGGCGTCGCGCAACGCTTGCAGGCGCGTTTCGGCTTCGGCGAGGTCGAGCGCTACCTCCGCGCTTTTGCCGCGCGGCGCAAATTCGGCCTTCACTTTGGCAAGGCGCACTTCGCGTTGTGCCAGCATCTGGCGGCCCAACTCGGCTTCGCGTTGCAGCGTGGCAACGTTTTGATTGGCATACCAGGCCGTCAGCAAGGCGCCGACCAGCACGGCCGCCAGCGCCTGGCCCAGCACCGGCGTGGTCCACAACTGCGTCTGCTTGCGAAACAGCGGATTGAACAGATTGATCTGCTGGCCCGGCTCGGACTCGTCGTGACGCAGGGCGGCGCCGAGGGCGAGGAAAAAGCGCTGCTGCTCGGCGGCGCCGGCCAGTTGCGGCGCCTGGCCCAGGTCGAACACGTCGGCCAGGTCCATCGTCGACACCGGCGTGTAGAGGTTGCTCGACAGGTATTCTTCGAGGCCGCTGGCGCCGCTCGGCGCGAGCACCAGGCTGGCCACGCTGATGAAGTGGAACTGGCGGTCGAAGTGGTCGAGCGAGCGCTGCACTTCCAGCGTGATCTTGTCGAAGCTGGCATGCTTGCGATCGAAATCGGCATCGAGCACGTCGGCCAGCGGCACGTCAATGCGGCGCGACAGGTACAGCTCGCCCATGAACGTCACGGTCAGCAAGGCGCCGTCGTCGCCGAACGACAGCATGGCCACGCCGCGCCCTTCGGGCTCGATCATGGCCGAGATGTTCCGCTGCGCCATTTCCGGAATGTCGATCGCGTCGAGCCCGATCTTGGCGGCGGTGAACCGTTCCTGGCGCGGCTTGATAATGCTGTTGCGCGCGGCGAGCGCGAACAGGCTGTGACTGGCGCGCACCGCGGCGCTGGTGTCGACCGGAATATCGAGCACGTCGACGGTGGCGTCGTCGACCGGGAAGTCGAGCATGTCCTTCAGGCGCCAGCGCACCGCCGTGCGCAACTCGTCGGCCGGCACGTTCGGCGCGTCGACGGTGACGATCTGGTATTCGCCGCCGGCGAGCAAGACGACGCTGCGGTACTGGCTGGCGTGCAGTTCGCGGCCGACTTTGTCGAGCGCATCGGCGCCATTGCCGCCCAGCGCGAAGTGGCTGATGGCCACTGCCGGCCGGGCCGACGGCGCGCACCGCACGCTGGCGGCAGCAATGCCGTCGGCGAGCAAGGCAAAGCTCAGCCAACCGTCACTTTTCCTGGTTTTCTTAAGAAAAAACATGCCTGCAGTCGGAAATGTTAGTAATCCAATTAACTTCACGCGGTAGATAGTTGATTATATTCATGTTTTACACAGAATATATACAAATTTTGCATCATGGAAAAAAATATGTGCCAAGTGCACGCTGGTGCGGGCTGGTAATGCCCCGTTCAATACACCTCGCGCACGTAGATCAGCGGGCTCTTGTAGATACCGAACACGGCGCGCCCGATCGTGCTCGGCAGCCAGGGCGGATTATTCATCTGGAACTCGCCGCTGCCGACATTGCCGGCGCCCGGGGCGCGCAACCAGAACAGCGTGGCGCCATTCTTCATCGTCAGGGTCGCGCTGGCGGTAACGCCGAGCAGCGCCAGGTTGCAGGGAGTGCCGAGCTGCTTGCGGCAGTTGGCAAACGTGATGCCGCCGCTCAGCACGGTCGAGACATTGTCCTTGTCATTGCTTTCCCAGCGCCCGCCAGGAGCCCAGTATTGCGCCACCGCCTTCACCGGCAGCTTCAGCAGCTCGGACCCGTGCGGGCTCGACAGCGAGAGGCGGCCGCTGACCACCGTCACGCCGATTTCGACACTGCCTGCGGGGCGCGGCGACGTCACCGTGGCCGTATCGGCGGCACTGGCGCGCACGAACACCGGTGTCGGCGCCGTCCAGTTGCGTGCCCTCGGCGCCGTGTTGCTGAACGGCACAGGCAGCGTGTAGACCGGTTTGGCGATGATGGGCTGCCCGGCAACCATCGCCGTGGTCGGGATCATGTTGGCCGAAAGCACTCCGCCGGCCGGATTGGTCGTCGCGCCGCCCGATGCGCTGAACGCTGTCAGCGTGATCGTGCGCGCCAGCACGCCGTTAAAGTTCTTCAGCTCGGCGCCGGCCGCACTCATCGGCATGACGGTAACGCTGAACGGCTGGCCGGAATACGCCGCGCCGCTGACGCTGGCCGGACAAGCCATGTTCGGCATGCACTGCATCGCCGCGTTGGCAACGGTATCGAAATGGTGCGGATAGAAGCGGCCGACCAAGGTCGCCACGCTCGCCGGCGCGCCGGCGCCGAGGTAACTATTGTCAGTCAGAAGCGGTGTCAGCGTCACGATGCCGGCGTCGCCGATGGTAAATTCAGTGCCGACGAACACGCCGCCGACGACGGCCGTAAATTGGCCTCCCGGATCGTTCACGACGACCATCGCCGCCTGCACCTCGCTGTCTGCGCCGCGCGCAGCGACGAGCTTCAGCAGTTCCCCTTCGTTGCCGAAATTGGGCGCCTGCGCGCCGCTCTTGGTAAACGCCGCAGCGCGCACGGTGAACGGGTCGCCGACGCGGACGAAGACGGCGCCGGCGCCGGTAGTCGCCTGCGGGTTGGCAAAACCGTCGGCGCTGCGGGTGACCGCGGTGATCGCCAGCGAGGAAGGCTTGACGACGAACGGCAGCGCGCCGACCACACGCGCGCTGGCGTCGCGCAAGTACAACTGGACCTTGCCGACGTCGGCATAGTCGAAGCTGGCGTTGGCCACCGCCGACGCCGCGCCGCTCTTGAACAGCATGTCGGCCAGCGGCGACCATTGCGCAGCGGCCGCCGCCGGCACGGCGCCGTTGGCGCCGCACAACTGCAGCTGCACACCGGCGTAGTTGGCCTTGACGCCGGCGTCGCTGACCGGAAGGATGCAACTGAGCGCAAACGCCATCTTGACGACCGTGTCGGCGGAGGCGCTCAGGCGCGTCGGCACGCCATTCACCAGCGCCGTCACGAACAATGGCGTCGCTTCGCCGGCGACGGCGGGGGCGCCCGCCAACAGCTTGCATGGCTGCTGGGCGGCGCCGAAGGCGACGCCATGCTGGCAGGCCGCGTCGGTAAACACGTACGACGCTGCCGACCCGCTGACAATGGCGCTGTCGCTGGCACTGTTGTTGCTCATGATGTAGTCGAACTGCTTGCCCTCGACGCTGGCCGTATTGACCTGGGTGCCGGTGGCGTCCACCGACACCGTCAGTGTCAGCGTCGGCAAGGAACCGCCCGCCGCCAGGCTGGCGCTGTTGCTGCACGTGACGACTTTGCCGGAACTGGTGCACGACCAGCCGGTGCCGCTGCTGCCAACGAAGGACAGCCCGGCCGGCAAGGTGTCGGTGACGATCACCGGGCCGGTCTCGACGCTCGGGCCGCCATTGCTGACGGCCAGCGTGTAGGTGGCGTTCTGGCCGAGCACCAGCTCGCTTGTGCGCGTCATCGCAATGGCAAGGTCGGCCGCCGGCACGTTCGGTACCGCGATGATCTGCGCGTTCAGCAGCACCAGATCCTGCCCGGTCTGGTAGTACGCCGTGGCGCTGGTCTGGCCGTCGCCGATGCCGGGCTTGCCGATCGTGTAGGCGTCGAAGTCGATCCCGTACGAGGCGTTGTCGTCGTTGACGTTGCTCGACGAGTTGAACTGGTTGTGCGCCGGATTGAGCGAATCGACCAGCTCGACGTTATTGAACTCGAGGTCTTCGCTGCTGCTGAGCGTGGGGTCGCCTTCCCAGCTGAGGTGGCCGACGCGCGCCGTGGCGGTGCCGATCGGCGTCGGCATGCGGAAATTGCCGAGGGTGAGCGTGATGCTGCCGTTCTGGACGTACTGGAATCCTTCGTACAGGTTCAACAGCCGGAACGGCTCGCCCGGATCGGAGAACACGACCAGCAGGGCGAAGCCGCCGAGCACGCCTTCGACATCGCAGTATGGAGCGCCATTGTTGATCGTCAGGCCGGAAAAGCGATAGGTGCCGTTGCCCTTGGCGGCAACCTGGGCCGTCACATCGACCGCGCCGCCGAAATACACGTAACCGGCGCCGGTGGTGTTCGAGCCATACTGGCGACTTGCCGGCGCCGTCACCCCGACGCCGTCGAACGTGACGGTATTGTCGCGGGTGGCCGACGAACCGGCCCAGTACAACTGGGCGCTGAGCACGGTGGCCCCGCTCGGAATGCCCGACAGCACCGCGCTGATGTCGGTGCCGGACGCCGTCACGGCGCACGCCTTGGCGGCGTTGCCGCCGCCGTTGGCCCGGGTGCGCATGGTCTTCTGCGTGCCGACGAAATTGACGTTGCCGGCGAAGCTCTTGAAGATCGCCAGGGGCGTGTCGGCCCGCGCGGCGCCGCACGCCAGCGCCAGCACGACAGCGCCCAGCAGCGTGGCGATGCGCGCCTGCAGCAGGCCGGCCATCACAGGATCACCTTCACCTGGCGCTCGACATAGTCGGCGTTGTTGCCTGCATTCTGGCATGGCGCGGGCGCCGCCTGCAGGTTGCACGCAGTTGCCGTCAGCACCGAACGCGGCTGTGCGGCCGGGCTGCCGGGCGCCGCGCCGGCAGCTCCCGCCACCGAAGTGCAGTTGACGGTGACGACAAAGCCGCGCAGGCTGCCGCTGGCAGGCAAGGCAAACGAAGTGTTGCCGTTGCAAACGAAGGCCGGATTGCGCAGGCTCTGGAACAGGCCCCACTCGACGCCGGCGCGCGCCGCCTGGTAGGCGCGCGCGCCCTGCACGTCGAGCGCCGAAGCGCTGTTCTGCGCGGTGGAGATGCCGACCAGCGCCACCGCCAGCGCGGCCAGCACCACCAGCAGGAAGATGGCGGTGACGATGCCGACGCCGGCGCTGCGCCGCACGAGGCGGTAGATCTGGCTGCGCGCGCGCATCATGGCGTGTTGTCCACGTGGACCTGGTGCACCAGCCGGATGACGGCATCGGTGCTGTTGTACGGCTGCAGTTCGAGCGTCAGGATCACCAGCGCGCTGCGCAGGTTGACGGCGGCCTCGTACTGAAAACTGCAGCTGCGGACGTTTGAGGCCAGCAGGCCGCGCACGCCGGACGCGGCGCCCGCCGGCACCGGGTTGACCACCTGGTTGACAGTGATCGGATAGCCGGACTGGCGCGTCAGCAGGCGCAGCGTGCCGCCCGGCTCGACGCCGCAGTAATACGTCACCGGCCCGCTGACGATGTAAAAGCGCTGGTCCGGCGAGATCGACGGCGCGTCCTGCAGCGCGAACGGATTGTCGTCGAGTTCGAGCAGCTTGCCGGCCGCATCGGCCGAGCTGACGCGTGCGATGTTGCGCTTCGGATTGAGCAGGTCGTAGGCGTCGCCCGCCGGAAAGCCCGGACCGAGGTTATTGACGACAAAGTAATCGCGGCCAGGCGTAAGCTCTGCCGCGCCAGGCATCGGGCCGACCACGGTCAGGCTTTTCTCGGCCGGGTCGAGGAAATCGAGCACCTTCAGACCGTCGACTGCGTCGTCGGCCGACAGGTAGCGCCCGCCCGTGCGGGTGATCAAAAATTCGAGCGAATCGCCGGACACGCGGATGCTGTTGGGCAGCGCCAGGCGCAGATCGCGCGCCATGCGGCGCAGCGCGACGTCGGCCGTGTCGCTCAGTTCGGCGCGGCCCACGCTGTCGGCATAGGCCTGCACCGGCGCGCGGATGAACAGCGCGACCATGCTGCCGACGACGCCGATGATGACGATGACGATGACGGCCTCGACCAGCGTGAAGCCGCGCTGCCCGGTGCGGTGGCGCGGCGCCGTCATGGCGAGTTCGGCGCGTAGCGCGTGCGGTAGCCGTCCAGCACAAGCGTCTGGTTGTCGTAGCTGACGGTCACAGAAATGCGCAGCACGTTGCCGACATCGGCGGCGGAGTTGCCCGACGCGATGTTGTGCAGCGCTTCCGGCACGATGGTCAGGCGCACGGTGTAGCCTGGCAGATCGAGCGGGTTGCCGTTGGCGTCGCTGAGGGCGCCGGCGGTGTCGAACGCGGCCGCCGGCGTGTTGAACGCGGCGACGTAATCGTTGACGTTGTCGAAAGGGCGCAGGCCGGTCGGCTCCTGCGCCGCGCCGGCGCCGGCGCCCTGCCCGACCCGCTCGGGCACGCTGCAGTCGGCCGTGCTGGCCGCTTCGGTCGCGTTGTCGGCGGTCGGATCGCAATACGTGAACTTGGCCAACTGCACTTCTTCCATGACGCCTTCGGCAATCATCAACGCCTGCTTGCGGCGCAGCGGATCGACAGTGGCCCCGCTGCTCACCCGCATGGCCGCCAAGGTGCCGGCCACGGCCACCGACACGATGACGATGAACACGATCAGTTCGATCATCGTCACGCCGCGCTGGCACCGGCCGCTACAGGACATGGCCGGTCTGCGCGCTGACCGCAATGTCGCGGTTGGCGCCATCGCCACTGATGCGCACCACCAGGCCGCGGAAGCTCGACGTACCCGACGCAATCGCGTCGCCGGCGGCATACGGCACGCCGAGGCCATCGAAAGCAAAACTGCCGGGGCTGGCGCCTTGCAGCGTGTAGGCCAAGGTGTCCGGTGTGCCTTCGCAGTACCAGTTGACCGCGGCGCAGCTGGCAACGGTCGCCTTGCTGCCGCTGTTGGCGCCGCCGGCGCCCGGCACCCGCCCGGCCACACTGCAGGCGAGATCGAAACACAAGGCGATGCGGCCAGTGGAGAACACGACGAACACTGGCCGGCGCTGGGCGACTGCGATCTTCTGGCCGTAGCGCAGCATCGCCCGGCTCTGCTCGGCGTAGGCGGACGCATCGAAGCTGCCGCGGTCGGCATAGCGCGCTGTTGCGACGGCGCCAAGGATGCCGACCAGCACGATGACGACGACCAGCTCGACCATTGTGAAGCCACGCTGCCGACGCAAAAAAAACAGGCCGGGACGCAGCACGGCCTGACCTGTTCGATGCAACACGGAACGCTTTTCCTGCGCGGCTTACTTGCAGTTTGTCAGCGTCAGCCGGGTGGCGTCGACTACTGCGGGGGACGCGGCTGTGGCCTGCGTGTACGTGAAATAGCAATTTGCGCGGTTGGCCAGGTCCGACGCTTCCGGGCGCACGGTCAGCACCGTCGCGGTCGGCGCCGTCGCGCTGAGGTCGTAGCCGTTCAGGCCGCCGGCGGCGACGACGATGCCGGAGGTGGCCGCAGCGACGCCGGCATCGGTGAAGCCATCGCCACCGACATCGGGATAACCGTTAATGAAGGCGACCGGCAGTCCTTCAGCCTTGATGACGCTGTTGGCCGATGTCGAATTGCCAGCGGCGGCGACCGGCGACGCATTCACCATCCAGGTGCCATGCACCAGCGAGGCGGCGCTTTGCACGGCGCCGGCGCCGGCCTGTATCTTGGCCAGGCGGGCGTCACCGCCCAGGTCGGCAAAGCGCGGCAGTGCGGTAGCGGCGAGCACGCCGAGGATGACGATGACGACGATCAGCTCGATCAAGGTGAAACCGGCTTGTGCGTGGTGTTTGATGCTCTTGTTCATTTGAATCTCCAAACGGGCGATGTGCGGGAAAGAATCGATGTCGACTAAAGCCCGCCTTTGCTTACTGATCGGAGATTTGGATCAGCGCAACGTTTGCGACACGGCCGGACGGGGCTTGCAGGGCGGGGTCCAAGGGCAAGCGTGTCGATTCTACCTTGAATATAAGCAATATCAATGGCCCGGGTGCAAAACTGTCAGGTATTGACAACAACAAGTAGATCAACTTGCGCTCCCCTGGGTCGTAATACCAATTACCCGGCGCGAGGGTGCGCGGATCGGGAGAGCGCAATTCGCCCAGATAATTGCGCGGCGGGCGCTGCAGCCAGCCGATCGGATTCTCGTCGGCGATAGCGCCGGGCTCTCCCAGGCGCTGCTGCGCATACAGCTGCACCACACGCATCTGCAGGGCCAGCCGCATCGCCGCTACCACCTGCTCGGCGGCGAGCTTTTCTGCGTGGTGCTGATAGATGTGCAGGCGGTTCAGGCCCACCCCGACGAGCAGCGCGAAGATCGCCGCGACCACCGCGAACTCGAACAGCGTGACGCCGCGCTGGCGCCGCAACCCGGCGCGCGGGGCATCCGTGCGTGGCATTCCTGCCCACTGGTTGATCATTTGTGCAATGCTGCTTTACCAAGATCCCAGATCGGCAGGAAGATGCCCAGCGCCAGGATCAGCACCATGACGCCGAGGAAGGCGATCAGGATCGGCTCGATCTGGCTCGACAGCGTTTTCAGTTCATAGTCGACTTCGCGCTCGTACATCTGCGCCACCTCGTCCATCAGTTCGTCCAGCGTACCCGATTCCTCGCCGACGGCGATCATCTGCAGCACCACCGGAGTGAAGATCGCCGCCGTGATCGACGTGCGCAGGATGCTCTCGCCGCGCTCGACGCCGTCGCGCATCTGCTCGATGCGCGAGGCCAGGTAGGCGTTGTCGACCGTCTGCGACACCAAGGTCAGCGCCTGAACGATCGGCACGCCGCTGCGCTGCGACAGCGCGAAGCTGCGGGCAAAGCGCGCCATCGTGCCCTTGACGATGATCTTGCCGGCCAGCGGCAGGCGCAGCTTGTACATGTCCCAGCTGAAGCGCCCCGCCGGCGTGGCGATCCACGCGCGCACCCCCAGCACCGCGGCGACCAGCGCGCCGAGCAGCACCGGCCACCAGTTGACCACAAAGGCGGAGCTGCCGATCAGCAGGCGCGTCATCAAGGGCAGCTCGGTGTGGAAGCTGGCGAACACCTTGACGAACTGCGGGATGACGAACACGTTGACGACCGCAATCGCCGCCACCATCGCCACCACCACGAACGTCGGATAGCGGGTGGCGCCCTTGACCCGTTCGCGCATCGAGCGGTCGAACTCGAGGTGGTCGAACAGGCGCAGGAACACTTCCTCGAGGCGGCCGGTCATTTCGCCCACCCGCACCATCGACAGGTAGAAATTCGAGAACACCGCCGGGTGGCGGCTCATCGCCGACGACAGCTCGCGGCCCGAATCGAGCGACTCGCGCAGGTCCTTGATGACGCGCCCGAAGGCCGCGCTGATGGCCGACTCCTGCAGGCCGGCCAGCCCGCGCATGATCGGCACGCCCGACTTGAGCAGCGTATGCAGCTGGCGGCTGAACAGCTGGGTGTCCATCGAGGTGATCTTCTTTTCGGTCAGCTTGTCCCACCAGCCCTGGCGCTCGGCGTCGCCGGCGGCGCGGCTGGTGATCTCGATCTCGAGCGGCGTGACACCCGTGGCGAACAGCTGGCCGGCGACGGCGCCGCTGTCGGCCCCCTCCAGCACGCCGCGCATCAGCTCACCGTTGGCGCTGCGGCCCTTGTACGAGAAAAATGGCACCTTAGTCCTCTAGCTGGTGGGTGATGCGCATCGCCTCGGCGAGGGTGGTGCGGCCCTGCACCACCAGTTCGACGGCGTGGTGGCGCATGGTGTCGCCGCCCATCTCGGCCTGCGCGATCTTGAGGAAATGGCTCGGATCGGGATGGTTGGCCGCCTCGGTGACGCGGCGCGTCATCTCCAGCAGCTCGAACACGCCGGTGCGGCCGCGGTATCCGAGGCCGTTACAGTGCGAGCACCCCCTGCCGTGAAAGGTCGGGGTGCGTTCGGCCAGTTCGCCCAGTTCGGTGCGCAGCCATTCCTGCTGCGCCGGCGTCGGCGTGTACGGCTCGGTGCAGCTTTCGCAGATCACGCGCACCAGGCGCTGCGCCAGCACCGCCTGCAGCGAGCTGCCCACCATATAGCGCGGCACGCCCATGTCGACCAGCCGCAGCGGGGTGGAGGCAGCATCGTTGGTGTGCAACGTCGACAGCACCAAGTGACCGGTCATCGCCGCGCGCAGGCCGATCTGCGCGGTTTCCTGGTCGCGCATCTCGCCAACCAGCACGATGTCGGGATCCTGGCGCAGGGCCGAACGCAGCACGCGCGCGAACGACAGGTCGATCTTGTCGTTGACCTGCACCTGGTTGATGCCGGCCAGCCGGTACTCGACCGGGTCTTCGACGGTGATCAGCTTTTTCTCGACCGAGTTCAGTTCGGCCAGCGCGCTATACAAGGTGGTGGTCTTGCCGCTACCGGTCGGGCCGGTGACCAGCACCAGGCCGTTGGGCCGCTGGACGATGGCGCGAAATTTATCGACCAGCCGCGCCGGCATGCCGATCGCGTCGAGCCGCAAGGTGGTGCCGCCCTGGTTCAGCAATCGCATCACCACCGATTCGCCGTACTGCGTCGGCATCGTCGAAATACGCACGTCGACCCGCTGCTGCTTGACCTTCATGGCAAAGCGGCCGTCCTGCGGCAGGCGCTTTTCCGAGATGTCGAGATCGGCCATCAGCTTCAGGCGCAGCGCCAGCGGCGTGGCGATCTTGATGTCGGCCTCGGTCTGCAGGTGCAGCACGCCGTCGATGCGAAAGCGAATCTGCAGGCGCGACTCCTGCGGCTCGATGTGGATGTCGGACGCGCGCACCTGGGTGGCGTCGTCGAACACCGACTGCAGCAGCTTGACGATCGGCGCCTCTTCCAGGCCCGGGTTGGTGGCCATGGCGCCGAAGTCGACCAGGCTGTCGCCAAGGTCCTGTTCCAGTTCGCGCGCAAAGTCGGTGATCTCGTCGGTGCGGCGGTAGATGCGGTCGATCGCCTCCAGCACTTCCGTTTCGGTGACCACCGCCAGTTCGACGGTCTTTTTCAGCAGCCGCGCGATTTCGTCGTAGGCGAACAAGTCGGTCGGATCGGACATGCCGACCAGCAGCGACGCGCGGCGGTCTTCCAGCACCAGCGCGCGAAAGCGCCTGGCCTGGGTTTCCGGCAGCAGGCGCACCAGCACCGGGCTCGTGTTGTAGAACTTCAGATTGATGTAAGGGATGTCGAGCTGGCGCGCGATGGCGCCGGAAATTTGCTCTTCCGTGACGAAGCCGTTCTCGACGAACACGCGGCCGAGCTTGCGGCCGGTGCGCTTCTGGTCGACCAGGGCCAGCCCCAATTGCTCTTCAGAGAGCAGCTTCTGCTGGACGAGAATCTCGCCGAGTCGGATTTTTTCGGGTCTTGCCATGGACTACCTTCGAATGAGTGAACTTGCTGCGAGGACATTCTATGACAAAACAAGCGCAAAATATTACTTCGGGCACTATATTTAAGCAGGCCGGCAACGCCGTGGCCGCTGCGCGCCCGGTGTAATATGGCGTGATGACCAGCCCACATTCCTCCCGCCGCCGCGTGTTCCTGATGCGCCACGGCAGCGTCACCTACTTCGACGAATCCGGCAAGCCCTTCTTGCCCGAATCGGTCCCCCTCAACGAACAAGGGCGCGCCCAGGCCAGCGCCGCCGGCCAGGCATTTGCCGCGCACGACGTGCGCTTCGACCGCGTGATCGTCTCCGGCTTGCCGCGCACGGTCGAAACGGCGCGCCGCGTGCTGGCCGAAACCGGCCAGCAGATCGCCATCGACGCGTGGCCCGAGCTGGAAGAAATCCGCGGCGGGCGCCTGTCGGCGATTGCCGACGCCGACCTGCGCGACGCCTTCACCGGCGCGTTCGAAGGCGTGGTCAGCGCCGACAAGCGCTTTCTGGGCGGCGAGTCGGTCGGCGAACTGATGGACCGCATCCACCCGGCCATCGCCCGCCTGCGCGCCGATCCGGATTGGGACACGGTGCTGCTGGTGCTGCACGGCGGCGTCAACTGCGCGATCTTGTCGTTGGCACTGACCGGCCAGCGGATGTTCCTCGGCGCGCTGGCGCAGACGGCCGGCTGCATCAACGCGCTCGACGTCGGCAGCGATGACGCCGACTGGGTGGTGCGCTGCGTCAATTACGTCCCGCCGGCGCCGCTGCACGGGCAATCGCGCAGCACGACCATGGAGGCGCTGTTCGACCAATACAAGAAATCGCGCCCGAAATAAATAGTACGATCGTTCCATTTCATCGGCTAGAATAAGCCATCACACTAGAAAAGCAGGAGACACCATGTTCGAAGAGATGATGGGCACCAAGCCCGTGTCGGGGCGCCAGCGCTTCGACGTCGAGGCGCTCGGCGCCTACCTGCGCGCGCACATCGCCGGCTTTCCCGCAGGCGACGTGGCGGTCGAGCAGTTCAAGGGCGGCCAGTCGAACCCGACTTTCAAGCTGACCGCCGGCGGGCAGTCGTTCGTGCTGCGCACCAAGCCTGGGCCGGCCGCCAAGCTGCTGCCGTCGGCCCACGCAATCGACCGCGAATTTCGGGTCATGGATGCGCTCAACAAGGCCGGCTTCCCGGCCCCGCGCCAGTTCTTGCTGTGCAACGACGAGGCGGTCATCGGCCGCGCTTTCTTCGTCATGGAATTCATCGAAGGCCGGGTGCTGTGGGACCAGGCGCTGCCCGGCATGACGGCGCCCGAGCGCGCCGCCATCTACGACGAGCTCAACCGCGTGATCGCCCAGCTGCACAGCATCGATTACGCCGCCATCGGCCTGGCCGACTACGGCAAGCCGGGCAACTATTTTGGCCGCCAGATCGAACGCTGGACGCGCCAGTATCAGGCCTCGGCCACCGAAACGATCGAGGCGATGGACCAGCTGATCGAATGGCTGCCGCACAACATCCCGGCCGGCGAAGCGACGTCCATCGTCCACGGCGACTTCCGCATGGACAACATGATCTTTCATCCGACCGAGCCGCGCATCCTGGCCGTGCTGGACTGGGAGCTGTCGACCCTGGGCCATCCGCTGGCCGACTTTTCCTACCATTGCATGAGCTGGCACATCCGCCCCGGCCAGTTCCGCGGCATCGCCGGGCTCGACCTGGAAGCACTCGGCATTCCGTCGCAGGAGCAATACATCGCGTCGTATTGCGCGCGCACCGGCGCCACCATCCGGCCCGAGGATTTCAACTTCTATCTCGCCTACAACATGTTCAGGCTTGCCGGCATCATGCAGGGCATCATGAAGCGTTACGTCGACGGCACCGCGTCGAGCGCGCAGGCGCTGGAAAACGGCAAGGCCGCGCGGCCGATGGCCGAACTGGGCTGGCAGTACGCGCTGGCCCGCATGGCTTGATTCTTCCCTCTTCTTCACTCCCAGGACCGACACATGAATTTCGACTATTCCGAGCGCTGCAAGGAACTGCAGGGACGCCTGCTCGCCTTCATGGACGAGCACATCTATCCGAATGAAAAAGCGTTCAAGCAGGAGATCGACCGCAACGGCGTGGAAAAAGGCAACCGCTGGATTCCGACCGCGCTGATCGAGCGGCTCAAGCCGCTGGCGCGCGAGCAGGGCCTGTGGAACCTGTTCCTGCCGCAGTCGGCGCGCGCGCCGGAAGGCTTGTCGAACCTCGACTATGCGCCGCTGTGCGAAATCATGGGCCGCGTGGTGTGGGCGCCGGAAGTGTTCAACTGCGCCGCGCCCGACACCGGCAACATGGAAACGATCGAGCGCTATGGCAGCGAAGCGCACAAGCGCGAGTGGCTCGAGCCGCTGCTGCGCGGCGAGATCCGCTCGGCGTTCGCGATGACCGAGCCGAACGTCGCCTCGTCGGACGCGACCAACATCGAGACGCGCATCGAGCGCGATGGCGGCCACTACGTCATCAATGGCCACAAGTGGTGGATCTCCGGCGCGGGCGACCCGCGCTGCAAGGTGTTCATCGTGATGGGCAAGACCGATATGTCCGCGGCGCGCCACGCGCAGCAGTCGATGATCCTGGTGCCGGCCGATACGCCGGGCATCACCATCGTGCGACCGCTGCCGGTGTTCGGCTACGACGACGCGCCGCACGGCCACTGCGAGATCCTGTTCGAGAACGTGCGGGTGCCGGTGGCGAACCTGCTGCTGGGCGAAGGGCGCGGCTTCGAAATCGCGCAGGGGCGCCTGGGGCCTGGCCGCATCCACCACTGCATGCGGGCGATCGGCGTGGCCGAGCGCGCGCTCGAGTTGATGTGCAAGCGCCTGAACAGCCGGGTAGCGTTCGGCAAGAAGATCTCCGAGCAGGGAGTCTGGCGCGAGCGGATCGCCGAGTCGCGCATCAGGATCGACACGGCGCGGCTGCTGACCTTGAAGGCGGCGTTCATGATGGACACGGTCGGCAACAAGCAGGCGGCGGCGGAGATCGCGATGATCAAGGTGCTGGCGCCGAACGTGGCGCAAGACGTGCTGGACTGGGCGATCCAGGCGCACGGCGCGGCGGGCGTATCGGACGACTTCCCGCTGGCGTCGCAATGGGCGATGAACCGCACGCTGCGCCTCGCCGACGGCCCGGACGAAGTGCACCGCAACGCGGTGGCCAAGCTGGAGCTGGCCAAATGGATCACGCTGGGCGAAGACGTGTCGCTGCCGATCACCCGCAGCTAAGGCGCCGACGGTGGCCGAGGGGTCTGACCCGATTTTGCCGTCAGGGTCAGACCCCGGTGTCGGTGACGCTTGCGACGCCGGGCTCTGACCCCAAAAGAACAATCGGGTCAGAGCCCTCGGCGCGTTACGGGTAGCGGCGCATGACGAATTCGGCGACGCATACGGGCCGCGGCGCGCCTTCGCACTCCACCACCACGCTCCATGTCAGCTGGGCGCCACCTTCGATCAGCTCCACGCTTCCCAGGGTCAGCCTGGCCCGCAGCCGGCTGTTTACCGGCACCGGCGCCGGGAAGCGCACCTTGTTCAAGCCGTAGTTCAGCGCCATCTTCACGTCGACCATGCGTACCGCGTTCTCGAACAGCGCCGGCAGCAGCGACAAGGTCAAGAACCCATGCGCCACCGGAGCGCCAAACGGCGACTCGGCCTTGCAGCGCTCCATGTCGACGTGGATCCACTGGTGGTCCGACGTCGCGTCGGCAAACGTGTTGATGCGTTCCTGCGTGATGGCGATCCAGTCGGATACCGCGACCTCGGTGCCGACCAGCGTCTGCAACTCGTCCAGGTCGGCGATGTCACGCATCGGGACGACGCCCGAACATGCCCATCCCTTCGATCGTGCAGACCGGCTGGCCGTGCTGGTTGACCGCGGTCCAGGTCGACCAGACCACGCCGCGGTCGCTCTTGGTCGTCGATGCCTTGACCTGCCTGGTCAGGTAGGTCACCGTGATGGTGTCGCCGGCGCGCACCGGCAGCAGCCAGCGCACGCCTTCGAGGCCGGGCGAGCCCATGCTGGACGATTTGACCATCATCGAATCGACTACCATCCGCATCATCAGGCTGCAGGTATGCCAGCCGCTGGCGATCACGCCGCCATAAATCGACGCCGCCGCAGCGTCGTGATCGACGTGGAACGGCTGCGGATCGAATTGCGTGGCGAAGGCGATGATCTCGTCTTCGCTGACCGTGCGGCTGCCCAGCGCGATTTCCTGGCCGGGATGGAAATCCTCGAAATACCAGCTGGCCTGCTTCATGCCGCTTCCTGTTCGAAGCCTGGCTGCGCCATGAAGCGCCGCATGTGGTGGTCCGAGTCGCCCATCGTCAGCTCGATCATCGTCAGGCGCTTGAAGTAGTGCGCGGCCGGCAGCTCGTTGGTCACGCCCATGCCGCCGTGCAGCTGCACCGACTGCTGGCCGACGAACTTCATCGCCTGGCCGACGCGGTACTTCGCCGCCGACACCGCGCGCCGGCGCTCGGCCGCGTCGCCCGAGGCCAGCTTGACGGCGGCCAGCAGGGCGATCGAGCGCGCCTGCTCCAGGTGGATGTACATGTCGGCCATGCGGTGCTGCAGGGCCTGGAACTTGCCGATCGGCGCGCCGAACTGGGTGCGCGTTTTCAGGTAGTCGAGCGTGGCGGCGAAGATCGCTTCCATCGCGCCGAGCGCTTCGGCGCACAGCAGGCCGGCGCCGTAATCGGCGGCGGCGTCGAGAATGTCCCAGCCGGCGCCGGCGGCGCCCAGCAGCGAGGCAGCCGGCGCGCGCACCTTGTCGAACACGATGTCGGCGGCGCGCTGGCCGTCAAGCGTGCGGTAGCCGGTGACGGTAATGCCGGCGGTCGCCAGCGGCAGCACGAACAGCGAGATGCCGCCGGTGTCGCGCTGGGCGCCGCTGCTGCGCGCCGAAACGATCACGCTGCCGGCCTGCGCGCCATGCACGACGACGCTCTTGCGGCCACTGATCACGTAGCCGCCGGCGTCGGCGCCGGCGGTGGTGGCGATATCGGCCAGGTCATGGCGCGACTGCACCTCGCCCAGCGCGCACGCCAGCTTCAGTTCACCGGCGGCGACCTGTTCGAGCAGCGCGTCGTGGCCGCCGGCGAGCTTGAGGAACTCGGCGCCGATCACGGTGGCCAGGTACGGCTCGACCACCAGGCCCCGGCCCAGCTCCTGCATGACAACGAACATGTCGACCGCCGTGCCGCTAAAGCCGCCCTGCTGTTCCGGCACCGGCAGCGCCGTCATGCCCAGTTCGACCAGCGTGGCCCATGCCTGGTCCGATACGCCTGCGACCGAGCCGATGATCCTGGCGCGCTCGTCGAAGCTGTAGTCCTTTGCCACCCAGCGCTTGAGGGCGTCGGCGAACTGCTGCTGTTCTTCTTTGAAGTTGAAATCCATTCAGTGCCTCACAGTCCAAGGATCATCTGCGTGATGATATTGCGTTGAATCTCGTTCGAGCCGCCGTAGATGGAGGTCTTGCGGACGTTGAAGTAGTGCGCGGCCAGCGGCGCGGCATCGTCGTCGAGGATGCTGTGCGCAGTGTCGCCTTCGAGGTAGGCCGGGTCGAACGGCAGCGCCAGCGGGCCGGCCGCTTCGACCATCAATTCGGTGAGCGTCTGCTGGATCTCGGTGCCGCGCACCTTCAGCACGGACGCTTCGGGACCCGGCCCCTTGTGCGCCTGCGACAGCACCCGCAGCACCGTCATCTCAAGCGCCATCAGCTCGATCTCGAGCGCGGCGACCTTGGCGCCGAACAGCGAGTCGGCCAGCAGCGGCCTGCCGTTGACCGATTGCGCGGCGGCGAAGCGCTTGAGGAAGCCCAGCTCGCGCTTGGAACGGCCCACCGCGGCAATGCCGGTGCGCTCGTGGCCGAGCAGGTATTTGGCGTAGGTCCAGCCCTTGTTCTCCTGGCCGACCAGGTTCTCGACCGGCACGCGCACGTTATCGAAGAACACCTCGTTCACTTCATGGTCTTCGTCGAGCATGATGATCGGGCGCACCGTGATGCCTGGCGCGTGCATATCCATCAGCAGGAACGAGATGCCTTCCTGCTTGCGCACGCCGCTGTCGGTGCGCACCAGGCAGAAGATCATGTCGGCGTGCTGCGCCAGCGTGGTCCAGGTTTTCTGGCCGTTGACGATGTAGTGGTCGCCGTCGCGCACTGCGGTGGTCTTCAGCGATGCGAGGTCGGAGCCGGCGCCCGGTTCCGAATATCCCTGGCACCACCAGTCCTCGCACGACAGGATGCGCGGCAAAAAGTAGTCTTTTTGCGCCTGGCTGCCGAAGGCCATGATGACCGGGGCGACCATGTTGACGCCGAACGGCAGGATCGGCGGCGTGCCGGCGCGGGCGCATTCTTCTTCCCAGATGTGGCGCTGCACCGCGCTCCAGCCGGGACCGCCGAATTCGACCGGCCAGCCTGGCGCGACCCAGCCCTGCTTTGCCAGCGTCTTGTGCCAGCGCACATAGTCGTCCTTGGCCAGGCGCAGGTGCTTGCGCACTTTCTGCTGCAGGTCGGCCGGCAGGTTCTGGTCGAGGAAGCTGCGCACGCTATCGCGAAACGCCAGGTCCTCCGCCGAGTAGTTCAAATCCATACTGTCTCCTTGTTATCGTCGCGCGGGCGCCGCTTAAAAAAGCACGACCGTTCACAAGAATTGTACCCGAAAAAAACCGAAACGAAAAAATGCTGGGGTCAGGTCTGACATTCGGACATTTCGTCCATGGAATGTCCGAATGTCAGACCTGACCCCAGAACCGTGACCCCAGAACCGAGGGGCGAAAAAAAGCCCGCCGGGCGGGTTGCCGGGCGGGCTTTCGGTCGAGCGAAACGCGGTCAGTCGGGGAGCTTGATCGCGGCGCGATACGGCATCACGCGCGAGGCCAGGCGGGTGTCGGTCTTGAACATCGCCACTTCGTCGCTGAGGATGTGCGCCGCTTCCTGCAGCATCACGTCCTTGGCGTTCTTGGCAGCTTTTTCGGCAGCCAGTTCGGCCGCCAAGCTGCGCTCGTCCGCCTGCAGGCCGTCGTCCTGGCGCGGCGAGCCCTTGACGGCAACCGCCTTGGCCGGCCTGGTCGTCGGATCAGGCACCTTGCTGCGCGCTTCCTTGTCGTCGACCGTGCCTTGCGAAGCGAGCCGCGCTTCACGCAGCTTGGCTTTCGCCTCTTGGGTATCGCGCTCCTTGCGACGCACCACTTCGTTGAGCGAAATGGCGTTTTCCTTGCGCAGCTTGCGCATCTCGGCAATATCTTCCTGCAGGTACTGGAAGTCCTTGTCCTTGGCGATGCGCGCTTCGTGCCGCTTCTGCAGCGGTGCGATCAATTCCTTCAGGTCGCCCGAAGCGACATAGCTGGCCGGCTTGATCGACACGTACGGCAACGCGTTGTCGTAGCTCGACTCGCCGAAGTTCTCGTTGTCGGACGTCACCGGCAGCTTGATGTCGGGCGACACGCCGCGCAGCTGTGTGGTGCCGCCGTTGATACGGAAGAACTGGGCGATGGTCATCTTCAACTCGCCGTAATGCACCTTCTCGCTCGGCGGCGCGAAACGGTCGAGGTTGATCATCGTCTGCACGGTGCCCTTGCCGAAGCTCGGCTCGCCGATGATCAGGCCGCGGCCGTAATCCTGGATGGCGGCGGCGAAAATTTCCGACGCCGATGCTGAACCGCGGTTGATCAGCACGCCGACCGGTCCGTCCCACGCCAGGCCAGCGTTGGTGTCGCTCTCGACTTCGATGCGCCCTTCCGCGGTGCGTTGTTGCACCACAGGACCCTTGTCGATGAACAGGCCGGTCAGCTCGACCGCCTCGATCAGCGAGCCGCCGCCGTTGTTGCGCAGGTCGATCAGCACGTTGTCGACTTTTTCTTTCTTCAGCTCGCCGAGAATGCGGGCGACGTCGCGCGTGGCGCTCTTGTAATCCTTGTCGCCGCGGCGGCGGGCGTCGAAATCGAGGTAGAACGTCGGCAGCGAAATGACGCCGACGCGGCGCTTGACGCCGCCGTCGCGCACTTCGATGATCGATTTCTTGGCCGACTGCTCTTCCATGCTGATCTTCTTGCGCACCAGCGACACGGCTATGTGCTTGCCGTCGGTGCCGGCATCGGCCGGCAGCACGTCGAGCCGCACGGCCGAGTCTTTCGGGCCGCGGATCAGTTGCACGACGTCATCGATGCGCCAGCCGAGCACGTCGGTGAAGGCAGTATCGCCCTGGGCCACGCCGACGATGCGGTCGCCCACCTTCAGCTTGCCGGACAGGCCGGCCGGGCTGCCGGCGACGATCTCGCGAATCACCGTGTACTCTTCGCGCGTTTGCAGCACCGCGCCGATGCCTTCGAGCGACAAGCGCATGGCGATGTCGAAATTGTCGGCGGCGCGGGGGCCGAGGTAGTTGGTGTGCGGCTCGATCGACGTCGCGTAGGCGTTCATGAACATCTGAAACACGTCTTCGTTGTTCAGCTTGCGCAGGCGCACCTGGTAATTGTCGTAGCGCTTGTCGAGCGCTTCGCGGATCGCCTTGTCGTCCTTGCCGGCCAGTTTCAGGCGCAGCCAGTCGTTCTTGACGCGCTTGCGCCACAGTTCGCGCGCCTCGTCTTCGTTCTTCGGCCAGGCCGCTTTTTCGCGGTCGAGCATGTACGTCTCGTCGGTGGTGAAGTCGAGCTTGGTCTTGAGCAATTCGCGCGCATACGCCATGCGCTCGGTGAAGCGCTGCTGGTAGACGTTGAACAGGACGAACGGCAAGGTCAGATTTTCGTTGTTGATCGCATCGTCGAGCTTGTTGCGGACGACGTCGAACTGGTCGATGTCGCTCTGCAGGAAGTACATCTTCTCGCCGTCGAGCGTCTTGAAGTAGCGGTCGAAGATCTTCTCGGACATCGCGTCGTCCAGCGGGAGTGCCTTGTAGTGATGGCGCGCCAGCATTTTCGACGCCCACAGCGCCGCGCTCGCCTGCGACGGGATCGGCTTGAGCTGGGTGACGCCGACTTTGTCGGGCTGGGCGAAGCTAGCCGGGGCGGCCAGGGCGACCGCCAGTGCAACGATGAACATCTGCTTCTTCATTCTTGGTCTCTCCATGCGTGGTGCTGGTAACTGCGGCCGGGACTGTCTGTTCACAAGGGTGCGTGCGCGCCGAACGGGCTATCTGAGCGATTCTACCAGCATAGCGCGTCCGCACAGGGGCGGCTTGCGTAGTTTCACGTGGCAAGCTTACGAGGCGCCCTGCCCGCGCGTTCAAGGTCTTACAAATTGAAACAGACTGGGGCGCACAGCCGACGCCAGCGCGGCGACGGCGCCGATGATCAACAGGTACGGCCAGGAGCGCAAGGCGATGCGCCAGTCGACCCTCGACGGCCAGAACGACAGGAACTGCGGCGCCAGCGCGAAGGCGATCGCCAGGTCGACCGGCTGGAACGTCCAGCCCGGCGTGGTGCGCCATCGTGCCACCAGCAAAGGCAGCGCGATGATCAGGAACGGCGCCAGCGCGGCCGGCGCGGCGTTGTACCAGCGCACCCGCATCAGCGTCACCGAGCCGAGTTCCCAGTTGTGGCCGACGCGGCGGGGGATGATCGTGAGCGAACTGGGCCGCGCGCCAGTCAGCAGCCCGACCGTGAAATGCGCCAGTTCGTGGCAGATGGTGCCGGCCACGGTGAACAGGAAGAAGAACGGATGGGTGCCGGCCAGCAGCCGGATCAGGAACGCCAGCGCCGCCGATGGCACCAGGTACAGCAGCAGGTCGCTGTGCTGGCAGGCAAAGGCCGGCACGATGGCCCGGCAGCCGGCGAGGAACGGCATCGCCACGCCCGCTTATGCGTAGAAGCAGCGGCCGCAAGCCTGGAGATAGCGCTCGTTGCCGCCGATGCTGACCTGCTCGCCTTCGCGGATGCGGCGTCCTTCTTCGTCGACGCGCACGTTCATCGTCGCCTTCTTGCCGCAGGCACAGATATTCTTGAGCTCTTCGATATCGTCGGCCAGCGCCAGCAGGTAGGCCGAGCCGGGAAACGGATCGCCACGGAAATCGCTGCGCAGGCCGTAGCAGATGACCGGCACGCCGCGCACCTGGGCCAGCTGGTGCAGCTGCTGGACCTGGACGGTGCTGAGGAACTGGGCTTCGTCGACCAGCACGCAGGCCACCTGCGGCACTTCGGCGAGGAAATTATAATCGGCGTCAAAGGTATCGACCTGGCGCTGCGGGCCTAGGCGCGAGGTAACCTGGCCGACGCCGTAGCGGCTGTCGACAGCGGCGGTGTAGAGCTTGACGCGCTGACCCTGCTCTTCGTAATTGTGCGCTACCTGCAGCAGCGCGGTCGATTTGCCGGCGTTCATCGCCGAGTACCTGAAATAAAGTTTTGCCACTGCCCGCCCTGTAGCCTGTTGGAAGCCGCAATTATAGCAAGCGCGGATACTGCCGAGCCAGCATCGGGCGGCAGTATCAATCAATGGCAGCCGCGGTCAAAGCGCGCGGCCGCGGCGCGCCGCGAACCCGACTACGCCGAGGCCGACGAGCAGCATGCCGTAGGCGCCCGGTTCCGGCACCGCCAGGGTCAGGTCGTTGGCGGTGGGCCAGAGCGCAGTGCCGTTCTGCGCCGCCGACAACACCAGCGAGACCAGCGGTGCGTTCGAGGTGAAGCCGAGGAAGCTGCTGGTCATCGGGTCGTTCAGCGTCACCGTCCGGGTAGCGCCGGACAGCGCCGTGAGGGTCAGCATGCTGCCTGGGGTAAATTGGCCATCGGCATCGGAGCCGAACAAGAACCCGCCGAGCGCATATACGCCTGGCGAAAAGCCGGAGAAGGTGATCGAGTCGCTCGAGACGGCCGTCGACAGCCAGCGATCGGTACCGGTACCGGCCGGGAAGAAGATCGACGCCGGACCGGCGCTGGCGGAGTAGTTGTACATGCCGGCCACGCGCGCGAGCGGCGTTGGCAGCGGCGACATCGGCAGGTCGTCGAAGGTGTCGGTGGCGGCGTTGGTTGAAAATTGCCGTGCCCGTCAACCGGCGCGGCGGCGCGCCATGAAGCCGACCAGGCCAAGGCCCAGCAGCAGCATGCCGTAGGTTTCCGGCTCCGGCACAGGCATGCCGATGGTCACGTTGTTGGCCGTCGACCAGTAGGCCGTGCCGCCGGGGATGGCATCGGTGTGCAAGGTCACCGTCAACAGCGCAGCGGTGGAAATGAAGCCGAGGAAGGTCGATATGGTCGTGTCGTACAGATTGACCGTGCGCGTGGTGGCGCCGCCGGTGGCGGTCAGGGTGAGGGAGCGGTTGGGCGAAAAAGCGCCGGCCGCATCCGAGCCGAAGAAGTTGCCACCGAATGCGCGCAGGCCGCCGAAGTTGTCGAACGTGATGATGTCGTTGCTGACGGTCGGCGCCAGCCAGACATCCCCGCCGGTGGTGCCAGCCGGCCAGAAATTTGACACCGGCCCGACGCTGGCGCGATAGCTGTAGGCGCCGGCGATGCGCAGCAAAGGCGAGCTGGTCTGGCTGACGGTGAGGTCATCGAAGCTATCGGTGCCGGAAGAACTGAGCGCGGCCAGAAAGGCTGCGCGGTCGGTGAAGATGGTGATTTCGGCCTGCGCCGCCGCTACCACGCACAGCAGCGCGGCAGCGAAGGACAGGGATTTAAGCGACAACGATTTCGGTTTCACAATTGCACTCCTGAGAAATGGTTAGGTCGAGCCAGCGAAAGAAGCCAGCTCAGGTTAATCCGATTTCAGAAGTCATTGCAATAACCTTAACTTTTATTTAAATACATCTTGCGCAAAGTGGAACATGCGAACTCTGTCGGGAACCTATTTGCCGGGATGATACTTGCGCTCGAGGGAAGCCTCGATGTCGGCTTTGTAGAACAGCACGTCCTTGAACTGCCCCTTGCTGTACATCTCGGCCTGGTCGCTGAAGTGCTTCGACGCCGGGTCGGCGCTCTGGCCGCCGGCCAGGATGCTTTTAGCGCGCAGGCGCGGGCCGAATTCAACCACCGCCACGAAGCTGTTGCCACGGTCGCCGTAAATGCGCTTCGTCTTCTGCTTCGCGACCATGCCGAACGACGCCAGCGAACCCCAGTTAGCCGACGTAAATGCCACCGGGTAACTCGGCTTGCTGTCGTCGTACTGCTGGTCGACCGCGCCGCTGATGCGCTGGAAGCGGTTGATCTCGCCCCATGGCGTCTGCCAGGTGCCGAAGTCCGCCGCCAGCTTGTCCGACGCGCGCGCCAGCGCCTGCAGCCGCTCCTGCGCGGTGATACTGCTGCCGATGTAGTCGACCACCGGTATCTCTTTGGCGCGCGCCGCGGCTGATGCGCCGGCCACCATCTGCTGGCCCCAGTACACCGCCAGCGCCGTCGGCACCGACGTCACCGAAAAGCGCAGGTCCCAGCCGCGCAACGCCGCTACCTGCGCGGCCAGTTGCGCCTTCTGCGGATCGTTTTCAGGCAGCGCCTCCCAGTCCTTCACCAGCGCCGGCACCAGCGGTTCGAACGCGGTCAGGTAGCTGTCGTAGGCGGCGGCGACCAGGCTGTCGAGGGTGAAGCCTTGGGCGTCCTGCAGTACCTTGATGGCGTGCAGGCCGCGCGCGTTTTCCGGCAGCGTCCACATGTAGGCGGCGTAGTCCTTCTGGCGCGGGCTGTCGGCGCCGGCCGCGGCGAACGGCCAGTTGTTGGTGTTGAGGATGTAGCCGCTTGCCGGATTTTTCAGAATGATGGTGTCCTTGACGTCGTGCAGGCCACGCCACTCGGTGGCGGGATTGGCGCCGTCAACGGCATGCGCCCAGTCGAACGACGGGTCGCGCTTCGGCACGAAATTACCGTGGAAGTAGGCGATGGTGCCGTCGGCATCAGCATACACGGTGTTGTTCGACGAGTTGGTGCGCAGCTCCATCGACTTGTAGAACTGCTTGTAGCCGGTCGCCTTGGTGCGGGTGTACGATTGCGTCAGCGCCTTCAGCGGCTCCTCCATCAGCTTGACCGACACCCATTTGCCGCCGGCTTCACGCACCACCGGACCGTGGTGGGTGAAGTACGCGGTGACCGTCTTGCTGGCCATGCCGGTAGCGGTCTTGTACGGCAGCGTAATCGGCACCGCGCGCATCGGCCGCTGTTCGGCGCCGTACTTGTAGAAGAATCTGCCGTCCTTTTCGACCACCGTTTCGAGGTATTCGTCGATGACGTCGCCGCCGCCGGAGGTGTGCATCCACCCTGCCCGCTCGTTGAAACCCTGGTAGACGAAAAACTGTCCCCAGGTCACGGCGCCATACGCGTTCAGGCCTTCCTCGCTGACCATGTGCACTTCGGGGCGGAAGTAGAACGACGTGTGCGGATTAATCAGCAGCAGCGCGTGGCCGGACGCGCTGCGTTTCGGCGCGATGGCAAAGCCGTTCGAGCCGCGCGGCTCAGGGCCGAAGCCGCTGCCGGCGTCGGCGTCGGCCAGCTTGACCGCGGCGCCGCTGCCGTACATTTTTTCGAGCTGCTTCAGGTCGATCGACTCGATGTCGCCGCCGATGCTGCCTTCGCTGAACGCCAGCGCCATCCACGGCTCGAAGTGCGAGATCAGCTTCGGCTTCACTTCCGGGTGCGTGTGCAGGTAGAAGTTGAGGCCATCGGAAAAGGCCACCATCAGCTTTTTCAGCCACGCCGGGCTGGCCGCGTATTTTGCCTGCATGTCCTGCGGCGTGATGAACATCTTCATGCGCAGGTCGCGCCACAGCTCCTTTTCGCCCTCGACTTCGGCCAGGCGCCCAAGCGCATTGATGTAATTGAGTTCGACGCGATTGAAGTCGTCCTCCGCCTGCGCGTAGAGCAGGCCGAATACCGCGTCGGCATCGGTCTTGCCGAACACGTGGGGAATGCCCCACTTGTCGCGCATGATGGTCACGCGTTGCGCCATCGCCTGCCAGCGCGCCTGCTCGGCATTGGGCTTGCCGGCTTTGGCCGGCTGCTGCGCCTGTGCCGGCAACGCTGCAAACAAGGAAGCGCAACCGAGCAGCGCGCTGAAGACGAGGCGTTGTGAGAACATGCGGACTTTACTCCTGGTGTGGGGGTGTGACTTAGAGGCCCAGCTGTTGTTTCAGCGCGGCGTTTTCGAGTTCAAGCGCATCGACCTTGTCGCGCAGCCCGGCGACCTGCGCGCGAAGGTCGGCCGCTTCATCGGCTGGCGTCTCTTTTGGCGGGCGGCTGCCGGCCTTCTGTTCGCGCACCTGGCGCGCGGCCAGCTGCAGCTCCTTGCGCCCGCCGGCCACCGCGACGATCTGTTCCGAAGGCGGCAGCGAGGCGACGTTGGCGGCGGCGTTGATCGAGATCGTCCCGGCGCGCACCGCTTCCACCAGCTGCGGCGTGGCCGCCTTCTGGATCCGTTCGATCTGGCTGATGGTATTGCTCGACACGCGCGCCGCCTTGGCGACGTCTTCGCGCGTATTCCACGGCGGCGATTCGGGTGCGGCCGCTGGTGCGGCGTCGGTTTCCGGCTCCGCCGCGGCGCGCTGCGCCACGCGCGCGGTGACGATGTCCTTCTTGCGCAGCGCGAGCACGCCGCGCTGGTAGTCCGACACGCTGCGGCGCGCCAGGTGGTTATCGATCATCCACAGCATGACGTCGTCGAGCGAGCTGAAAGTGGTGTTCTGGACGGTGCGAAATTCGATGCCGTGGCGGGTACAGATGTCGTAGCGGTTGTGACCATCGATCAGCGTTTCGCCCCATAGCACGAGCGCGTCACGGCAACCTTCGGCCAGCAGGCTGCGTTCAAGCGCGGCGGATTCATTGGCCGTAAGCGGGTCGATAAACGAACGCAGTTCTTCGTTAATAGTGATATTCAATTCTTGTCCTTGGATGTTCAGGCGCTCCGGGACCGCCGGTGCGCCGCCACGAATGCTACACCATCCGCGGCGGCGGCCAAAGCAAGGTGGGGTTGCTACCGGGAAGGCGCTTCAGTTGAGCACACACAGAAATGGGGTCCCTGCGTGCGCAAGGACGGCGCCGCCTGGGCTGTTAGCCTGAAGACCGTCGTCCACGCGCACGCGGGCACCCCATTTATCAGATCAACGAGGCACCATATCGCAGCCGAAGGACCTGCTCCCTGTGCTAGAATATCGCCCGTTGCCCGGGTGGTGAAACTGGTAGACACCCGAGACTTAAAATCTCGTGTCAGAAATGGCGTACCGGTTCGATTCCGGTCCCGGGCACCAAGCACCTGATTCATGTTGTGTCATGCAGCATCAAAACCCGCCTTCTTCATAGGGAGCGCGGGTTTTTTGTTGTCTCATACAGTGTTGGGCAGTATTATCGAATGCCAACAAGTTGATGGTACTTTTGTTGGCATCTTTAAACCGCCTTAAATGAGATACCAACAACGAGGGAAACATGGCGCTTACAGATACATTCATTCGCAAGGTGAAGCCCAGCGGAGCCTCCGCGGGAGACAAGCACACGGACGGTCAAGCGCTCCACTTGCTTGTGAACGCAGCTGGAAAGTACTGGCGTTTAAGCTATCGATTTGACGGCAAACAGAAAACTTTGGCGCTGGGGGTCTATCCCCAAGTATCGCTTGCCCAAGCCAGAACTCGGCGGGATGAAGCACGCAAACTAATCGCCGATGGCGTCGACCCCATGAGGGCGAGGAGCGACAACAAACTTGCGAAGGCCAACGAGGCCGCGACTACATTTGAATCAGTTGCACGAACCTGGCTCACCAAGACCGCGCCGAGCCGCGCAGAGAGTACGCAAAAAAAGAATACCACCTGGCTGGAGCGAAACGTTTTTCCATGCATTGGAGGAATGCCGATTTCCACAATCGGCCCGCGGGATGTGCTCCGAGCTGTCCAAACGATGGAGAGCCGCGGCGCGATCGAATCGGCACACAAAGTGAAGCAGCTTTGCGGTCAGATATTTCGTTTCGCGGTTGCTGGGCAACTCGCCGATCGCGACGTGACAGCAGACCTCCGAGGCGCATTGGCAGTGATACCACGATCGCACTATGCTGCGATCACTGAGCCGAAGGATGTCGCTAATCTGATGCGGTCCATCTTCGGTTACGCGGGCCATCCATACGCGGTTGCTGCCCTGAAACTATCGCCCCTGGTTTTCGTGCGGCCGGGGGAATTACGTTCGGCAGAGTGGACGGAGCTCGATCTAGATGCAGCTGAATGGCGTATCCCAGGGAGTAAGATGAAAATGAAGGCCGATCATCTCGTCCCCCTCTCTGCCCAAGCCGTAGCGCTGCTTCGCAGCGTACATCGGATGACTGGAGACGGAAGGTATGTATTCCCAAGCATCCGGTCAAGCGACCGATGCATGAGTGAGAATACCATCAATGCAGCCCTGCGCAGCATGGGCTATAGCAAAGAGGTCATGACAGCGCACGGATTCAGGGCGATGGCGCGCACGATCTTGGATGAGGTCTTGGGCGAACGCGTTGACCTTATCGAACACCAACTCGCCCATGCCGTCAAGGACCCGAATGGGCGCGCATACAATCGAACAGCGCACCTGCCCGCACGCCGATCCATGATGCAGCGCTGGGCCGACTACTTGGACGCCTTGCGCAACGATGCGTGCAATCGCCAAATATGCCTCGCTTAACAGCCGACATTCAATGCTCGGAAACGGTAACTCCACTCCCCACCTAACCCTATGCAAAAAAAACTATCCGTCGAACCAGCAAACCCAGATCCCATCTTCGCCGCAATCGTGAGCCAGGGCGAGAAGATCGGGCGTCTATTGCAGAAAGTCGCTCATCCGCCCGCACGGCAAGCACTGACGGAATATTTCTTCACCCCTAGCGAGGAAACGTTTGACCGCGCGTTGCAAGTGGTGACCACGGGCGACGCCCCGATACAGGAGTGGAATTTTGGTAATGCAGCCCTTTGTAGAGCTATCGACGATTATTTCGCCGCCGGTGCCGCCCTAGAGGCTGGGAATTTGGAGGAAGCACTCGCAGCCCTCATCGGTTGCGCGACATCCTTGGGGGTCCACGAAGGCGTTCTTATAACATCTCTCTTGCGAGCAAAGAAAGGAGGGGTGGCGCGACACCACGATACACCGAATTTTCTTGCCAAAAAATTCATACGCGAGTGTTGGGATGAGTGGCAAAGCAACCCCATGCTGTATAGAACCCAGACCGATTTTGCAACCGACATGATGTCGAAGGTGCCGACTGATCACTCAGGCAAGCCCGTCGTGTCATTCGACACGATCGTGAAGAAGTGGGTTCCCATGTGGGTGAAAGCGAAAAAGTAACTCAGCCGGCTGAGTGGGAACTCTGCCGGCTGGGTGGTTCTCATTTGTACTGCTCCTCTCTACCCTTCGTGTCGTGGAAGCGCATATTGCGTTACCAAACAACGTTAAGGGGCATCAGGTGGCACAAAAAGTAATCCGAATCAACCAATTGGCGAGCACGCCGGCCAAGGCGGCCAAGTCGAACAAGGCTGGCCAGCCAGTGTCAACAAAGAGCGCAAAGGTAGGCTTGCTGCCCGTCAGCCCAGCTACCGTCTGGCGCTGGGTTCGCGAAGGAAAATTCCCCAAACCATTCAAGCTGGGCACATCGGTGACGGTTTGGGACCTAGATCAGGTTGAAGCTTTCATTGCCCAGCGCGCTCGCGACGCACAAGAATAGGCCACTGATGAGCCAACACGCCTGGGAGGGCCGCGCGGCCCCTCATACCGTCCCCATCCGTGCCTGCTCTCGCGTTGAGTTCTTTGCGGCAGAATCTCACGACACAGTCAGTATGGCCATGTCCGAACGAGCTCATGTCGCAAATACCGAGTTCCATAAGTTCAGCTGGTCAAAAATGAGCATGGCCGCCGGGGGCCAAAATGTCTAAAAAACGCAAAGACGTCATTGTCGGTGCATTCCTCGCAGTTCCGCTGGCTGTGCTTAACAGCCCGAAATACCGCGCATTGTCTGGAAGCGCAGTGAAGTTGTTGTTTGACATTGCGAGCCAATATAACGGCAAGAACAACGGCGACCTGTCTGCGGCGTGGAAAATCATGAAGCCAAAGGGCTGGCGCAGCGAGGGAACGCTTGATCGGGCCAAGAAGGAATTGCTGGCAGCTGAATTTATTGATGAGACACGAAAGGGCCAATTCCCTAATACTTGCAGTTTGTACGGACTAACTTTCAAGGCCCTCAATCCCAATCCAAAACTCGACGTCGGGCCGAACGGATTTGCTGCTGGCGCATGGGCAAACCTTCCCCGCGAAACGAAGCAAAAAATTGCGATTGCCACTACCAAAACTGTAGTAGAGGAGCCCAGCACAGCTACAGATATGGCAGTAGAGGAATTTGCGTAGCTACCAAAATAGGAGCTATTGGCACCGAAATCTCGATTGTCTAGCTACAGAAATGGTAGCCCTTTATAGAAGTTACCATACGCTATAGGTTCCAACGTGAAGAACACGACGCGAGGGCAAACATTCGACGCTCCTTTGCGCGCCACCTTCCAGGGAGCAAACGACGGAAAGCTGAAGGGATGAAATGCAACCTTTGAGGCGTGCCGGGTAAATGGTCGGTTAAGTTAGCGTTGAGGTTAGTGCCAAACCACCTTAAATCTCTAACCAACTGCCCCCCGATCTCCAAAGGTCGTGCGTCTCAGTCTACCGAGGTTCGCAGGGCGGCGGTTAGCAAGCAAGTTAACGTACAAACTGTTGCTCACCGAGTTCCTTCCGCGGCAGCGACTGGCCAAAACCCCTTCACGTGCAGGGTCCAGAATCTTAGCTGCATTGGCTTATCCCGTAGGTGCGCTGCCAAATCGGCCGGCAACTTCCATCTAGGCTCTCCCGCGAGTTATGTCGACGTCATCCTCCTCAGCTCGGCGAGTTAGCTGTCACGTTCCCCGACTAGCGAACTTATGCTGGCCATGTTGACGGCGGTGGCCGAGTTTTAGACCGATCTGTCTAGGTTTTGCATTGGGTTGGGTCGAGACCAATCAGAACATGCAGTTGAGTTGCATATCAAAATCAGAACAGAGCGCCGAGGTCGCACGAATCAGGCGCCAAGTCGGCCCTACCCATCCTAGGCAGGACAAGATTGACGCCGAACGCTCGGCCCCCGGTTTAGTCTTCGATCTGCGGAAACGGGACGGATGCAGCCCTTGCACTAGCTCGCACTTTACGCGCGGCGACGCGCAATGGCCGGTAGGTCCCTTGCGCTCGACATGCCCGCTTCGATGTCCAAAAATAGCGCAACCCCGCTTCTCGATATCACAGAATTAGGGCATGCTAACTCGACAATACACGACAGCATATGACGAAACCACATGACGTCCGCGCCCATCGGTGGAATTGCATGGACTTCACCCAGATATCGGACTGCCCTGGTTACAAGGTTTGGATCAAGATCGCGATCCGACAGATTTTCGACGTGAAAGAAGCACTCCTCTTGGAACTTATTGGCCAAGGTGTCAGCCATGTCAGTGGAGACATCCCGATTACTTGTGTAAATGCACAACGCCACTTCCATACACGCATCTTTAAGTGCACTAGTTTGGAGTTTAGCAAGCATTTTTCTGTCTTCGGCTATTGGAGATTAGAGCGAGACGCTCCGAGGTCCCATGCTTGGGTATGAGAGCTAACTGTGATGCTAGATTACGCGCTTCTAACAATGAAGCAGCTCCAGTGTCAACGAAGTTCGCGCGCTCTTGACTGCGCTGAGCCGTGGCGACGGGGGGCATATACCCGTTTGCGGCACTCGCGAGCTCACCTTCGACCATACCTTTGACAATCGATTTGAACACGTTGAGAGCTATCCCTTCCCCGAAGAGGGCCACCGTATAGTCAAAGGCCAGTCCACCAACATCGACGTTGGAGGCAAGGTAGCCGCTGCCCTGCAACTGTAAGAATAACGTTTCGGCTATCAAGTAACGGTCAATCGCACGTGCGACATCTTCTAGAGGATTCATTCGGTTCCTTCCTGTGATTGAAAAATGGACTGACAAATGTCCTGAAGCTGATATTGTGACTTAAACACGGCTGACTTAAAAGCACGTTCTAGAGACACTGGGAGGAATGTCGCTACCTCCTCCGCCGCCACCCGTCAACCAGCCTTCTGCACGGGCTATCCTGGCAACCAACTTGGTTCGACTTCGAGCCGAACGCCATTGGTCTCAGGAAGAGCTAGGATTTGCGACCGGCTTGCATCGGACCTTCATCGCTCATGTGGAACGTGAAGCGAGGAACATTTCAATCGACAATATTGAGAAGATTGCTAAAGCCTTCAACGTAACGTGCTCGCAACTCCTGACGGGTTGACTGTGGGCTGTCCCGTGCTACGAGCGGTAAACGGCAATTCAGGCCGCGCAACACGGAAAAAATTGTAATAGTCCAAGTAGGCGGCGAGCTCTCATAGCGGGAAATCTCCCGAAAAAATTGCAGCAACTCACCGACCCGACCATCTGTCTACTTCCTATGTTGACGAATTTGGGCCGACCTGCACACGAAGTGTGCTGTCAGCGTAGGCCCGATCATTCGGACAAGTAGATTGATGTAATTTGGTAAGAGACAGCGCGTCGCGCGCATGAGATCTTCGGGACTCTGTTTTAAGCCATCGACTCATAGGATTTAAGCGATTGCTCTGCAGCGTTGCCACGACACAGAAACGTCGGGTGCATAGCTTCAGCACCTTGGACGATATTGACGAGTCGAGAAAAGCTGTCGATCCGAGCTATCAAATTATCATGGTCAATATATTTTGATATGTTGACAAAATTTAACTTGCAATAATACTATCATTGATCTGTGAACAGAATTTCAACTGCATTTCCTCATTAAGGAAGTCAAATGTCGAAGGTCGCCAATACAGTTCGTACTGTTTTGCTCTTGGCCCTGGTTCACGTCGGGGTAGTCAATGCGCAGCACGTCAACCCCAAGCAGGACGTTGTGGACGCAGCCAAGGACGAGACTGCCCTCAACGAAGCCCTTGCTGCGAAAAACAAGTCTGAAGCGACGCTAGCAGCATCCCAGTTTCCACCATTTCCCGATGGTTTCGGCAAAGCGGGAACGGTGACCGTCGACGCGGCCGACCGTGACAAATTTCACGTAACCGCAAGAACCGCGGAGTCTTTTAAGAAAGCAGCCGACGCGCTCGCCGCAACACTTCCCGCTGCCAAAGACGGTAAAATGAGCATACTGCTGACCGATGCAGACCGTATGGCCATCGCCGTCTACTTTAAGGAAAACGGGCGGATTGTCGCTATCACCTCGGAAATGTGCGCGTTGGTCAATGAGCAGCCTTTCGTTAAGCCTGAGGCGTTCGGCCCGGAACTGATCGGGGTGGGCACCTTGCTCAACGAAATCGCGCAGTTCACCAAGTTGTTTCGTACCGATAAAGCCGTCTCTTTCACAAGCACCGATCTTGCCGACGACATCCTGTTCGATCTGCTCGCCGTCGCAGCCAGCGACAAGTTGATCTACCCTGCGGGCAGCCTCGATGCGCTGCTTGACGGCAGCTATGCGACCGACTTCGCGAGAGCGGTGCGCACCATGACGCAGTGCCGTTCGGCGCAGCTTAAAGCGCCGATCACCTCTGACAAGGACAAGGCGACCGTGGCGGCAGTCGACGCCCTGGCGACCGAGCTGGCTAGCACCGATACAACGACTAGATTGCCGGTCCTGTTATCGGCACTGCGTGGTGAACTCGTGAAGAACTCACTTGCCGCAGCTA
Source organism: Massilia sp. TWR1-2-2 (assembly GCF_049897565.1). Taxonomy (NCBI): domain Bacteria; kingdom Pseudomonadati; phylum Pseudomonadota; class Betaproteobacteria; order Burkholderiales; family Oxalobacteraceae; genus Massilia; species Massilia sp. TWR1-2-2. Next base: position 90,152 of record NZ_JAFCWM010000020.1, read on the forward strand.
ACGCCTTCCTCAGCGTCAAAGTTGCCGCCAGAGGCGGCGCTTCCCTCAAAACGTCGAGCATCTGGCGTAGCGATCGGCTCTACGCAGCCGGCGGCGTCGTGGTCGCCTATCGCCTGACCGAGAAGCTCGATGGACGAAGCAATCTCTCCATTCCTAAAGTGCTCATGGCGGACGTGATCACCCAAGAGACGGAATTCGTTCAAGTACCGCTCGGAAAGTAACTTATAAGGGGTTGGCCATGTCTACGTCGCGCAGGCAGTTCGTAGCTAAGGGATTCGGATATGCGGCCGGATCGTCGCTTCTTTCGCTGGTCGGCGAGCGCGTAAGCGCTGGCCCCGGACCCGCGCTAGGCGCCCTACCCATCGCTCGCCGCGTTTCCATCGATAAGATCGCGCCTGTGCAGCTGGCAAAGATTGAGGAGGTAGTCGGCGACATGATGGCGCGATCGGTAAAAAACCCTCGCGACCCGAGCGGCTGGCTAATTAATGCCGATCCGCACCGTGAGTTCTGCGCCGCGCCAGGAACGGGCGGTCTGGCGCAAATTCATTTCTGTTACTGGTTTCTTCCATGGCATAGGGCCTATCTGACCGTGCTCGATCGCAAGCTTCGTGCCTTGAGCGGTGATGCAAGTCTGTCTTTCCCGTACTGGAACTGGTCATCGACGCGCCGGCTGCCTGCTGCGTTGACCCGGCAGGGCAGTTCGCTGGCGCGGGCAGTTCGGTTCACGCCCGCCCGTGCACTTGGACCAGACGAAGTCGACTTTTTCAAAGATGATCCGGTTCTCAGCGCACTCGGCGTCGCCGCGCTCAGTGCGACGAAGTTCGTTGCGCATGCTACATCTGACCCGGTTGCGCTTGCGCTTGAAATGAGGGACAGCATCGGCGGACTGGTGCGCCCCAATGCCAGCAATATCTATCGTAACAGCCGCATGGAAGGCTCACCGCACGGTCCGGTTCATGCTTATGTTGGCGGCGTCACTGCGACGGGAAAGCTCGGCGACATGGCCAACTTCGCCACCGCTGCCCGCGACCCGGCGTTTTTTGCACATCACGGCAACCTAGACCGGCTGTGGGAGATATGGCGCAGTAAGCCGGGTAATCGCGCCAAGGAGCCGACTACCTCTGATTTTCTCGACCACGTCTTTGCCTTCCCCTGGCTGGACGGCACGACGATGCAGATCAGCGTAGCTGACACGCTCGACACGGCGAAGCTGGGATACACGTACGACAATCTCAATGTTTTTGAGGACGTTTCCCCAGCTTTCGTGCCCGAAGCCGCGCCAACCAGGCTGCCTCCAATCATCGACACCACGGTCAAGCTACCGCCCAAACCGGAGATGATTATCGGCAGCCCACCTCGGTATTTGCTGGTCCTTGAAGGCGTCGCCACCCCTAATCGTCCGTTGTCCGCCGGCGTGTTTCTGTCGCCGCGTTTGGGCGGCCCCACCATTCTCATCGGTTCGGTAAGCATCGTCGCCAGCGGCAGTAATTTCAAGCCGATCGATCCCGTGCTGGTGTTCGATATCACTGCTGCCGTCCAGTCCTTACAGTCACCCGATTACCGCGTTCAAGTGATTCCCAATGAGCTCGGGGATGAAGCAACGCGGCCTTATCAACACTTGCGATTCAAGCGCGCTTCCGTGATTGCACCATGATATCTCCCCGCATTGGCTGGCTCGCTGGCCTCATGATCAGTTCGTACAGTGCCTCCGCCATCGGCCAGGTCAAGTTAGACGGCTTCGTGTCGACGGGCGTGTTAAAAGAGCAAATCGACTTTAAGAAGTCAGTCAAGTACCTGACGTCTGGCGAGCATGACGCCATTGCTAACGTCGACGGTAAAATACTAAAAATGGTGCCGCTTCTCGGCTCTAACGGGAAGGCTCCTGTTACTGAGCTGCGGCCGAGCGACATCGCGCCGGTGTCGCTGTCGAAAACGCTCATGCGCTTGAGCGACCAGCAGCGCTCTACGGTGTCGATGTCGATGCAGGATGACATCGCACGAATGACGATACAGCTTGCCGAGCTTTTGGCGAAAGACGTTAAGACGCCGATCGATCTCGAAGTGATCGATGAGATCAACAAGACGCTGACCGTCAAGCGCCAGGCGCGAGATTTTACGTTAGGGAACCTCACCGTCGTCAGCAATGCCGGCGCCGAATCATTCGCCAACACCAGCAATCCTTTCTTTATCATTTGCGGGGACACACTGTGGACACGCAACGACCCGCTGCGGTGGGTAGACATGGTGACGCCACAGCGTACCGCGCTCATCGAGGCCGGCAAGAGCGTTGGCCTATTGTCGGTAAAAGACCGCCCAGCCGGGACAGCGTTTGTGGTGGGCAAAAGCCACGTGATCACCAACATGCATGTGGTGCAACTCATCGCAGACTACGATCAGAAAGCGAAGCTCTGGCGAGTGAAGCCTGACGTTAAAATTAAGTTCAATGCTGAGTATCCTCTGGGCGCCGTTGGCAATTGTCCGGTCGACCCAATCCCCACCACATATTTCGTGAATGGCGTATTCGCCGTGCCGCCAAAGGACAATAAGGATGACGTTGCGATCCTGCTGACTTCGACGGACGAACAGTTTCCGAAGCCGCTGAAAGTGCATAAACGCGACCCTAAGCAGTACGCCGGGAATATGGTCGTGGCCATCATCGGTTACCCAGGACCACCATCCGACATGACGCCGTCTGAACAAACCCAGTTCTTCTCCACGCCAGACAAACAAAACCCCCAGTTCGTGTATAAGCGACTTTCAGGAGGGTTTAGCGGTGATGACGCTGTCACGTCCGAAGGCTTTTTTGTTCATAAGGCGAATACTGCCGGCGGGAATTCGGGGAGTCCCATATTTGATCTCAAGAATGGAGAGGTTGTCGGCATTCATGTCGCCGGCCGCGATCGGTTCAACTCTGTGATGGGATACAACATTGGCCTCGTCGGCGAACGAGTAGCGAATCTGATCCAAAGGGCTGGACTCTAGCAGGCTGTTGAAAAATCCCGCCGCCCTGTCAACGGGACGGCGGGGGTATACGTTGTGTAATGAGAACAACTTTCCCCTTCGAAACTATGCGCAAGACCGACGTCACCCAGCACGC
>NZ_JAFCWM010000021.1:0-93237 GCF_049897565.1 Massilia sp. TWR1-2-2
GCACAAAGTTGGATTAGCGAACATCCGCAATCATTTCAGCCGAGACAACAACTCAATGAGGCGTTGCATGCGCTGGCATCCATGGTCATGAGGGTCGGAATATGAGGGGAAGGGTCAGGTCAGACCCCTCGCCCCCTCGGTCGCAGCCATGAAAAAACCGCCAGCCGAACGAGTCGGACTGGCGGTTTTTTGTCAAGCGAGCAACCGATCAGTGGTTGTGCAGGAAGCTCTTCAGCTTGTCCGAGCGCGATGGCTGGCGCAGCTTGCTCATCGCCTTCGCTTCGATCTGGCGAATCCGCTCGCGCGTGACGTCGAACTGCTTGCCCACTTCTTCCAGCGTGTGGTCGTTCGACATTTCGACGCCGTAACGCATGCGCAGCACCTTCGCTTCGCGCGGGGTCAGCGAATCGAGCACTTCCTTGATGACGTTGCGCATCGACGCGTGCAGCGCGGCGTCGAGCGGCGCCAGGGTCGCGTTGTCCTCGATGAAGTCGCCCAGCTGCGAATCGCCGTCCTCGCCCATCGGCGTTTCCATCGAGATCGGCTCTTTGGCGATCTTCATGATTTCGCGCACTTTGTTTTCCGGCATTTCCATCTTCAGCGCCAAGGTCGCCAGGTCCGGCTCGCTGCCGGTTTCCTGCATGATCTGGCGCGAGATGCGGTTCATCTTGTTGATCGTCTCGATCATGTGCACCGGCACGCGGATCGTGCGCGCCATGTCCGCGATCGAGCGTGTGATGGCCTGGCGAATCCACCAGGTCGCGTAGGTCGAAAACTTGTAGCCGCGGCGGTATTCGAACTTGTCGACCGCCTTCAGCAGGCCGATGTTGCCTTCCTGGATCAGGTCGAGGAACTGCAGGCCGCGGTTGATGTACTTCTTGGCGATCGAAATCACCAGGCGCAAGTTGGCAACGGTCATCTCGCGTTTGGCGTGGCGCGCGCGCTTTTCGCCGGCGGCCATCTGCTTGTTAATCTTGCGCAGGTCGGCCAGCGGCAGCGCCACGCGCGCCTGCAGGGCGATCATGCGCTTCTGGTGTTCCTTGATGGCCGGCACGTTACGGCCCAGCACCGCGCTGTACGGATAGTTGGCGTTGACTTCGCCGTCGACCCAGTCCAGATCGGTTTCGTTGCCCGGAAATACCTTGATGAAGTGCGCGCGCGGCATGCCGCAGCGGTCGACGCAGATTGCCAGCACGGCTTTTTCGATGTGGCGCACTTCGTCCATCTGGTGGCGCAAGGTGTCGCACAGCTTCTCGACCACCTTGGCGGTAAAGCGAATGCCCAGCAGTTCGTTGGAGATCACTTCCTGCGCCTTGACGTAGGGCTTCGAGCCGTAGCCTTCCTTCTCGAACGCCTTCGCCATTTTCTCGAACTGCGCTTCGATCAGGTGGAATTTCTCCAGCGCGCCGCGCTTGAGCTGGTTCAGCTGCTCGGCCGAGAAGCCGGCCGCGCCGCCATTGGCGTCGCCGTCTTCTTCTTCGACTTCCTCGTCGTCTTCCTCATCGTCGTCAGAGGCGGCCACGTGCGGCGCCGGCGTTTGCGGCGTCGACGGCTCGTTCAGGTCAACGAAACCGTCGACCACTTCATCGACCTTGATCTCGTCGCGCTCGATCTTGTGCGACAGCGCGATGATTTCGGCGATCGTCGTCGGGCACGCCGAGATGGCCTGCACCATGTCCTTCAGGCCGCCTTCGATGCGCTTGGCGATTTCGATCTCGCCTTCGCGCGTGAGCAGCGCGACGGCGCCCATTTCGCGCATGTACATGCGGACCGGGTCGGTGGTGCGGCCAAAGTCGGAGTCGACCGTCGACAGCGCGGTGGCGGCGGCAGCTTCGACTTCGTCGTCGCTGGTGGCGGTCGGCACGTTGTCACTCAACATCATCGTGTCGGCGTCAGGGGCGCGCTCGTAGACGGCGATGCCCATGTCGTTGAAGGTGGCGATGATGCCTTCGATCGCCTCCGGATCGACGATATTTTCCGGCAACTGGTCGTTGATCTCGGCGTGGGTCAGGAAGCCGCGGTCCTTGCCCATATTGATCAGGTTCTTGATCTGGTTGCGGCGACGCTCGAGGTCCGCTTCCGAGGTTTTCGGATCGGCCGCCAGCGCGCCGGCCAGGCCGCCCTTGGCCTTGCGCTCTTTCAGTTTCGACACGGCCTTCAGTTCGGCGCGCTCGACCGCGTTGAGGGCGGCCACTTCGTCGTTCTCGGGCGTGAATTCGCTTGGCTTGCGGCCGCGGCGGCCAGGCACCTTGACCGACGGCAGCAGGTAGCCGGACGTGTCGATCGCCGCCAAAGTGGCCGCATCGGTTGTCTGGCTGACCGACTGGCCGCCGGTGATGATCACGGTCGGCTCGACGTCGGTCTTGCGGATGCGCAGCTTGGCCACCTTGGCCGCGACCGGCGCGACAACTTCCTCGGCCACGACCTCGGCCTCCTTGACGGCGGCCAGTTTCGAGACGCGCTTGCGCACGACCGTTGGCGCCGGCGCTGCGTCAGCCTCGAGCGCGTCATCGATCGGCGCCGAATGCGCTTCGGCTGCTGCAGGGGCCTCCGCCAGGCGCGAACGGGTCTTGACGACGGTCACCGGGGCGGCGTCCTCGGTCTCGAGGAAGTACGAGGTCGCAGTTTTCGACACGGCCAGCGGCGCGGCAATTTTGCGCGGTGCCTTCTTGGCGGTCAGTGTCAGGGTCTTGGCGGTGTTCTTGGTCATTAATAACTCTCCAGTCGCGGCGGTGCGCGCCAGCGAAGTCAAAAATCCACCCGAGCCCGAAGTGCCGGGCCCGATGGAAGGTGTTCGGGAATACCCCTACCTGAGGGCGAGGCTGCCCAAAATCAAGCTTGACGGAACGCGGTGGTGCCGAGTGGGGCCGGGCGAAATCGGGCGTGCTGTGATCAAAGTGGCGCTATGCATGGCAGAAAAAAAAAGCCCGATACGGGACCGGGCTTGAATCTATTTTCCTAAGAGAATAGAGGAGACAGGTGCAATTATGCCCGAAGCAAACGCATCACGATAATGAAAAGAACCCATAACCGTTATAACGAAAACTTATACTAAGGGGCAACACCTGTTTCTTCCAAGCTCTCCGGTACGTCTGCGCTGCCTCAAGTTGTGCGCAGAGCAAGGGGCGGATGATACACGATTTCGCCTGGCGTCGCTCGCCGGCGACGACTTCTGCCCCGCCCGCGGCAGTGGCAAAACAACACGTCGTCCAATTGCGGCCGCACATACGAAAGTACCCATGCTATCCTTCCGGTTCCAGCTCTTACAATGAAGTCAATGAATACAACTAGCCCTGTCGAGGAAGTCGTCGACACCCCGGCCCCCGCACCGGCCGCACCGGCGGCAATGAGTGCGCGTACCCTGCTCAAACAACTGCAGCAACAGTTTCCCGCCTTCCGCAATTGCCTGCCGCTTGCCATTGGCATCGACAAGCAGTTGCTGGCGCGCCTGCCCGACCTCGACCGCAAGACCATGCGCGCCGCGCTCGGCATCCACACCGGCTCGCTGCGCTACCTGCGCGCGATGGAGAAAGCGACGGTGCGCTACGACCTCGACGGCGCCGCCGGCGCGGAAGTGACCGACACCCACCGCCTGCACGCCAAGGAAGTCTTGCAGCAGCGCTTCAAGAAAGAAGCCGAGCGCAAAAAGGCCGAGCGCGACGCCGCCCAGGCCGAGGAAGCGAACCGGATGCGCCAGGAAAAGCTGCTGCAACTGGCGTCGAAGTTCTCGCGCACCTAACGGGCTCATGCTGACCGATCAGGAAGAATTGCTGCCGCCTTACGACGGCATCAAGCTGACCGACGTGCGCATGGTCAAGTCCGAGCGCGACGCCGCCGACGCGCTCAAGGCGCTGCTGGCGATGGACGTGCTCGGCTTCGATACCGAATCGAAGCCGACATTCCTGAAAGGCGAAGTGTCGACCGGACCACACCTGGTGCAGCTCGCCACCGACGAGGCAGCCTATCTGTTCCAGATCGGCGCCATGCCGGCCGTCGAGGTGCTCAAGGCGGTGCTCGAATCGACCACGATCCTCAAGGTCGGGTTCGGTTTGTCGGACGACGTCAAGCGCCTGAGGGCCAAGCTCGGCATCGAAACGAGCAACGTGCTCGACCTGTCGACGGCGCTGCGCAAGAACGAGCGCAATACGCTCGGTGCCAAGACGGCCGTTGCGCGCTTTTTCGGCCAGCGGCTGCAAAAATCGAAGAAAATCACCACCACCAATTGGGCGCTGCCGCGGCTGACCGAAAAGCAGATCCTGTACGCGGCCGACGACGCCCATGTCGCGCTGAAAATTTATCGCCGCTGGCGCATTGATCAGGCCGCGCAGTAAAGCCGTCCAGTCAAGGCTCGCACCTGGCCCGCAGCAGCGGGAACTCGACCACACGCTTGACGCCTTTGCGGCGGTTTTCGCGGCCGGCTTGTGCAGCTTCGCCTTCGAGGTCCGCATTGCTTGCTCCGGCATGTGGGTTCGCCGCCATCATCGCGCAGCAATGTGCGGGCATCGTGAAGCCCGCGTGAAGCGTGAACGCGTCCTTATCTTGCCAAACACGTTATCCTTGAGCCTTGGCGCCCCAGCGCGATATTTCCAGCAAAGTTTCCCATGCCCTCCACCGCTAGCACGGCCCGCATCGCCGTCCTGTTGTTCATCGGCGCCCTGCCCGCCTTGGCCGCCGACCGCCCGGCGGTGCTGCCCGATACCATGGCGCAGCGCGTCATTGCCTGCACGTCGTGCCACGCCAAGGACCAGGGGACCGATGCGTTTTTCCCGCGCATCTCGGGCAAGCCGGCCGGCTACCTGTACAACCAGCTGATCAACTTTCGCGAAGGCCGCCGCCAGTATCCCCTGATGACCTACATGGTCGACTACCTGCCCGACGCCTACCTGCGCGAGATCGCCGAGCACTTCGCCGCGCAGCACCTGCCGGCGCCGCCGATCCAGCCGACTGCCGTGTCGCAGGCCGTGCTCGAGCGCGGCAAGCAGCTGGTGCTGCAGGGCGACGCCGCCATCAAGGTGCCCGCCTGCATCGCCTGCCACGGCGAGAAACTGACCGGCGTTGCGCCGGCCATTCCCGGCCTGGCCGGCTTGCCGCGCGATTACGTCAACGCCCAGTTCGGCGCGTGGCGCAACAAGGCGCGCCGCGCCCATGCGCCCGATTGCATGGCCGACATCGCCAATCGCCTGAGCCTGGCCGACGTCGCCGCCATCTCGAGCTGGCTCGGCGCGCGAGCGTTGCCGGCCGATCCGGCGCCGGCCGCCGCCATTGCCCGCCCGCTGCCGCTCGCCTGCGGCAGCGCGCCGGACTGAGACCGCCATGACCGGTAAGATCCTGATCGTTCTCGCCGCCCTGGCGGCCGCCTTGCTGCTGGCCGTGATCGTCGCCTGGCCGCGCGAGCAATTCGTGCCGTCGGCCGCGCCAGCTGCCGTCGCCGCCACGCCGGAAAACATCGCGCGCGGCGCCTACCTCGCCGCCGCCGGCGACTGCATGGCCTGCCACACCGTGCGTGGCGGCGAGCAATACGCCGGTGGCCGGGCGATGGAAACGCCGTTCGGCGCGCTGTACGTGCCGAACATCACGCCCGACCGCGACACCGGCATCGGCGCCTGGAGCGCGGACGATTTCTGGCGCGCGCTGCACAACGGCAAGTCGCGCGATGGCCGCCTGCTGTATCCGGCCTTCCCGTACACCAACTACACGAAGCTCACGCGCGCCGACGCCGATGCGATGTACGCCTTTTTCCGCAGCGTGCCCGCCGTCAAGCGGGCGAACACGCCGCACCGGCTCAACTTCCCGTACAACCAGCAGGTCGCGCTGGCCGGCTGGCGCCTGATGTACTTCACGCCCGGCGTGTTCGAGCCGGTGCCGGCGCAGTCGCCGGCGTGGAATCGCGGCGCCTACCTGGTAGACGGACTCGGCCACTGCAGCGCTTGCCACAGCCCGCGCAACGCCGCCGGCGCCATCGAAGGCGGCCTTGGCGGCGGCCTGATTCCGACCATCGGCTGGTACGCGCCGTCGCTGACGTCCGACGCGGAAGCGGGCCTGGGCAGCTGGGCGGTGCCGGAAATCGTGCAGCTGTTGAAAACCGGCCAGTCGCCGCGCGCCACCGTGTTCGGGCCGATGGCCGAAGTGGTCTTCAAGAGCCTGCAGCACGTCAGCGAACCGGACGTGGCGGCGATGGCGACCTACCTCAAATCGCTGCCCGCCATGCCGGCCCCGGTGCGCGAGCCGATCAAGGGGCAGCAGGTCGACCAGCTTGTAGCGCAAGGCAAGAACCTGTATGACACCCACTGCATCGATTGCCACGGCGCCGACGGCAAAGGCCTGCCGCTGTCCTACCCGCCGCTGGCCGGCAATCGCGCCATCACAATGGATCATTCGGTCAATGCGGTGCGCATCGTGCTCAATGGCGGCTTCGCGCCTGGCACGACCGGCAATCCGCGCCCGTACGGCATGCCGCCGTTCAGCCATGTGCTCGATGACGCCGAGGTGGCCGCGGTGGTGAGCTACATCCGCGCCAGCTGGGGCAACACGGCGCCGCCGGTCAGCAGCGCGGAAGTAAATCGCTACCGCAGCACGCCGCTCGACTAGCGCGATGCGGCCGAAGCGGGGAATCTTTTCGGCCCATGTTGTCAAAATGGAGTCGGCAAGGTCTCAGCGCGGCGTGCGGGCCAGCCCTGCGGCGCGATTGGAGGTGAGAATGAATCATCAAGATGGACTGGCGCCGGCTGAGGCCAGGGTCCCCCGGCGCCGCCATTCCTGGGCCGTGATGACAATTTACGAGCGTTTCGAGCAGATCGTCGCGGCGATTCCGCGCATGGTGATCGCGGTCATCATCGTCGTGGCCCTGGTACAGCTGATCCGCATCGTCTACCTGCTGCCGATCACCCAGTCGCTCAGTCCGCTGTCGCACGAGACGTTCCAGCTCGTCTTCGGGATGATCATGACGCTGCTCATCGCGCTCGAGCTCAAGCATTCGATCATCAAGGTCGTCGTCAGACACGAAAACATAGAGTGCGCCTGGGTCCCACCATGCAACCAGGAGTGCGCATAGTCAAAAGCCGGTGTCAGGTCTGACATTCGGACATTTCGCTCTCGAAATGTCCGAATGTCAGACCTGACACCAGAACTTACACCATGTCGGCAAAGCCGAGACGGTCGGTGGTAGCGTTGCGCGCGTCGTCGACGCTGATCTTGTGCCCCGACAGCAGTACTTCGAGCGACGCATTCATCGTGTGGCAGCCGGCGTCGGTGGTGGCGTTCATGTGCGCGCGGATGCCGGAGATGTTGCCCGTCTCGAGCATGCGCGTCAACGCCGGCCCCGGCGTCAGGCACTCGGTAGCCAGGTGGTAGCGGTTGCCCTCGCTCGACGGCAGCAGCGCCTGGCACAGCACGCCGCGCAACGCATGCGCCAGCGCCTGCGACTGCGCTTCCGAGTTGCCCAGCAGGCGAATCATCTTCTGCAAGCCCAGCTCGGTCGAGCGCGCGTGCAGCGAGGCGAGCACCAGCGGGCCCGATTCGGCCAGCGCCAGCGCTTCCTGCGCCGTCTGCGCATCGCGAATTTCGCCGATGACAATCACGTCCGGACGCTCGCGCAGCGCGTCGAGCGCGCCCAGGTAATAGCTTTCGACGTCGCCGTCGACGCCCACTTCGCGCTGGGTGACGATGCACTTGCGCTGCGGGATCAAGGTCTCGACCGGGTCTTCGATGGTGATGATGTGGCCCGAGCGCTGCTTGTTGATTTCGTCGAGCATCGAGGCGATCGTCGTCGACTTGCCCTGGCAGGTGTCGCCGATGATCAGCACCAGGCCGCTGGTGAGCTTGGCGAATTCCTGCTCGTCGCGATGCAGCCCCAGCTCGGCCAGCGCCACCGGTTCCTTCGGAAAGCGCCGGATCACGCAGCCGAGCCGCTTCTTGCCCTGGAAGGTAAAACAGTTGGCGCGGATGCGCGCCGTGTGCAGGTCGATCGAGCGGTCGAACGCGCGGTCGGCGATCCGCTCCGACCAGTTCGGCTCGATGACTTCGAAGAACTCTTCCAGCTCCTCCTTGGTGATCGGCGAATCGGTCACCGCCACCAGGCCCTTCGGCTGGCGCAGCATCAGCGGGCTGTTCTGGTGGATGATGACGTCGGAAAAGATCAGGCGCGAGTTGAGCAGGTGCAGGATCTGCTCGACCAGCGTGCCGAACACCGGATGGTCTTCATTTTCGACGTACGACAGGGTGCGAATCTGGGAGGACTGGTGGTTTTCCATCGGGCGGTCTCGGCAGGTCAATCAGTGGGTGGCGCCAATTATAAGACGGCCAACAGTAAAAAGATTGCATTATCGAAAGATATTTCTTTGATTTCGCTTGTCAAACCTCTTCGGGAGACGCAGCATGAGCTCACCCGGTCCACATCCCATGGACGCAGCCGTGAACCCTTCGCACCATCACTGGAGTTTCCCGTCGATGATGTGGCTTTCCGCGCTGCTGCTGGCGCCAGGACGGGCCGGGGTCGATGATGGGCCTCACGTCCAGCACCACGCGCGCCGAGATCGTCATCGATGGCGCCGCCCTGGTCGACGTCATCGGCAAGCGCGAGTGCCTGGCGCCGCGTATCACCGTCGAACCCGGTTACCGGCCGTTCGAGGTGCACGTTGCGCGCGAACTGCCGCCGGCGTCGTGTTCGTACCGCCAGGTGTTCGCCGACGAAATGGGCCATGTGAAGGTGGATGCCGACAGCCTGCCCGTCATCGATGAGCGCGTGCGCGCCGCGCGACCAGGGCGTCGCCATGTTGCACGACAACATCAATAGCTGGCTGCCCGCGCTGATCAAGGCCGAAATGGCCGGCGTCGAATCGCGCCAGCGCGCGCTCGACGACCCCGAGGAGACCGAGCGGCTCTCGTCCATGTGCGTGGGCGAGATCAGGCGCCTGATGGGCGGCACATTCTGACGGCGGCGGCAAGCGCCTAGCGGACGCGGTTGCGGTGCCCGGTCTTCAGGTCGAGAGAAAACTTGACGCCGCCATCGGTGACGATCACTTCGTCGGGCGGCTCGTCGCCGGCCAGCGCGCCGGCCACCAGCGGCAGACCTTCGCCCTTGCGCACCAGGTCGTCGCAGCGCTCGTAGACGTTCTTGCAGACGGTGCCGGCCAGCAGCGCCTGCACGATCGGCACCTTCCACGCCTCGACGCCGCCGGCCTGGAATTGGCAAATCAGGTAGCCGTCCTTGCCGCCGAACGATTCGACCAGCAGCCCGGGCAAGCCGTCCGCCTCGGCGTTGACCAGCTTGACGACCTGGTCCGGCCTGGCTTTCTTCGCCGCCGGCGCGCTGTTGGCCAGCGCCGCCTGCACGCGGCCCTTGATCAGCGCATGGTCGACCGGTTGCGCCTCGTCGAACGTCCAGACGCGGGCGCGGATCTGCGACTTCGAATTGTAGGCCGCCCGCGCGAGGAACTTCTTGGCCGACGACTGCACCACGGCGGTCGAGCCGGGCTTCATCTTTTCGTTCGGCTTGCCGTCGACCCTGTCGATGGCGGAGGCGTAAATCCAGGGTTCGCCGGCCAGCAGGCTCTTTTCCTTGCCCTGTTTGATGGTAATGATAAGCATGAGTTTCCAGTGAATTGATGCCGGGCGCCTGCCCGGCCCCGCCATGATACCGCCTTGGAGGCGGGAAAAATGCATTCTGTCCGGCGTTGCCTGCAGTCTGTCGCAAACCGCCGGCGTCCGGCGCCGCGCTTTTCTACTATGGGGTCAGTTACTACAAACAAGGAAAAATCGCCATGAACACTCGCCTGACCCGTCCCCTGAACGCCCTGATGCTCGCCCTGTGCAGCCTTGGCGTCGTCGTTGCCGCCGCAGCCGCGCAAGCGGGCAGCTGGAACGCCGAGCGCGTCAAGGGCAGCGGCCAGGTCAAGACCGAAGCGCGCGCCCTCGGCCACTTCAATGGCGTCGCGCTGGCGCTGCCGGGCAGCGTCGAACTTCGCATCGGCAATACCGAAAGCGTCACCATCGAAACCGACGACAACCTGCTGCCGCTGATCGAGACGGTGGTCGAAAACGGCACCCTGAAGATTCGCGCCTCCAGGCGCAACGTCCATTTGGACACGCGGCGCATGAGGTTCGTGGTGCAGGCCAAGGGCGTCGACACGCTGGCGGTGGACGGCTCCGGCTCGATCAACGCCGACCCGCTGCGCGGCTCGAAGGTCACGGTCGCCATCGGCGGCTCCGGCTCCATCAACGTCAACAGCATCGACAGCGAGTCGCTGTCGGTCAACATCGGCGGCAGCGGCGACCTGAAGGTGCTCGGCGGCGCCGCCAAAAGGCTCAGCGTGTCGATTGCCGGCTCCGGCGACGTCGACATGGGCCGGCTGCACAGCACCGACGCCAGCGTCAACATCGCCGGCTCGGGCGACGCCACCATCGCCGTACGCGACCAGCTGAAAGTGATCATCGCCGGTTCCGGCGACGTCAACTACTACGGCGACCCGCGCGTGAGCACCACGGTCGGTGGCTCGGGCGCCGCCAACAAATTAGCCGGCACTCCACGCTGAATGTCTTAGTGGTGCGCGTGCCCAGCCGCCGGCGCTTTCGGCGCCGCATACGTCAGCGCCTTGACCGGCGCGTCGACGACAACGGTCTCGCGCTTGCCCTGCTGGCGCTCGACCAGCAGCGACAGCGGCACGCTTTCGCCTTCCTTGAGTTGCTTGTTCAGGCCGACGAGCATGATGTGGTAGCCGCCGGAGGCCAGGTTCACCGTTTCGCCGGCCGGCAGGTCGATGCCATCGACTTCGCGCATTTTCATCATCTGGCCGACCATCTCCATCTTGTGGATTTCGACCGACTTGGCCACCGGCGAACTGGCCGACACCAGCCGCGCGGCATCGGCCGAGCGCACATGCATGAAGGCGCCGCTGGACTTTTGCTGCGGCACCGTGGCGCGCACCCAGGGCTCGCTGACGGTGGTCTGGGCAAGCGCGGTGGAGGCAAACGCGATCGAAGCGATCAGCGCGAAGAGTGGCTTTTTCATTGCGGTTCCCGGACAAGTAAATAGACAGATGGTGCAGCGATTATAGCGCAGGCGCTGTCGTGTACTTGCCTGCAGCCGCCAGACGCGAACCACATTCGTCAGCTTGAAAACCGTCATGCTCGCCATTGGCAAACCCGACTTCCCGCGAAGGCGGGCATCGCTACCACTTCTGGTGATCAGCGCTCTTCCTTGTACAGCTCGCGCTCCACCAGCACGGTGTCGACGCTGTCGGTCAGCCAGATCTGGCCGTCCTGGATGGTGCACTGCAGCTGCATGTTCCGGTTCGCCATTTTCTGCAGCTGCACCGCCGCCTCGCTCGGAATGTTGATCACCGACAGATTCTTCGCCCGTTCGAGCTTGTTGGCGATCTGCTTGAACCAGATATGGCTCGTCGCGCCGTAGCTGTACACCACCACCTTCGCGGCGCGCCCGCACGCCTTCAGCAGGCGCTTGTCGTCCGGCTGGCCCACTTCCACCCACAACTCGATCGCGCCGGTCAGGTCTTTCTGCCACAGGTCCGGTTCATCGGTGTCGAACAAGCCCTTGGTAAACGTCAGCGATTCGCTCGCGTTGATGGCGAACGCCAGCAGCCGGATCATCATCCGTTCGTCCGTTTCCGACGGGTGGCGCGCCAAGGTCAGCAAGTGCTGCTGATAGTAGTTGCGGTCCATGTCCGCAATCTGCAGTTCGGCTTTGTAGATTGTCGCTTTAAGTGCCATTGATGCTCGATGAAGGTAAGGTTATTTGAAGACGACAGTCTTGTCGCCGTTTTGCAAAATGCGGTGTTCGACGAACCACTTGACAGCGCGCGCCAGCACCACGCACTCGACGTCGCGCCCGATCGCCGTCAGCGTCTCGGCCGTCATCGCATGGTCGACCCGCTCGACATCTTGCTCGATGATCGGGCCTTCGTCGAGGTCGCCGGTGACGAAGTGCGCCGTCGCGCCGATCAGCTTGACGCCGCGCCGGTGCGCCTGCGCGTACGGCTTGGCGCCCTTGAAACTTGGCAAAAACGAGTGGTGGATGTTGATCGCCTTGCCGGCCATCGCCTCGCACAGCCCCGGCGACAAAATCTGCATGTAGCGCGCCAGCACCACCAGGTCGACGCGGTGGTTGGCCATCAGCTCGAGCACCTTCGCTTCCTGCGCCAGCTTGGCCGCTTCGTCGGCGCCGGTCGCCAGCGGCAGGTGGTGGAACGGGATGTTGTAGCTCGCCGCCAGCTGGTAAAAGTCCATGTGGTTCGACACGATCGCCGGAATTTCGACCGGCAGCAAGCCGCTCTTGTAGCGAAACAGCAGGTCGTTCAGGCAGTGGCCGATCTTCGACACCATCAGCATCACGCGCGGCTTGGCGCGCGCGTCGTGCAGCTGCCACGTCATCTGCATCGGCGCGCACATGGCGGCAAAGCCGCCGCGCAGGCCGGCGTCGCTCACCGCCCCATCTTCCAGCGCGAAATGCACGCGCATGAAAAACAGGTTCGACTCGGCGTCGCCGAACTGGGCCGAGTCGATGATGTTGCAGCCGTGCTCGGCCAGGAAACCGGACACGCGATGGACGATGCCGCGCTGGTCAAGACAGGAAAGGGTCAGGATGTATTCGGGCTGCGTCATGGGCGTCAACGTTGCAAGAAGTGGGTCGGGCAAGCCCGCCATTGTCGCACGCGACGGCGAATTTTCCATCATGGCAAAATAGCACGACCGTGCAATTTACGGTATATTGTTCGCTCCATCCCCCACCAAGGAAGCGCCATGTCCGACACCACCCTGCTGAACCAGCAATTTCGCCTCGCCGCGCGGCCGGTCGGCCTGCCCAAGCCGACCGACTGGCAGATGACGAGCGAAACGGTGCGCGACATCGCCGACGGCGAAATCGTCGTCAAGGCGCTGTACCTGTCGCTCGACCCGGCCATGCGCGGCTGGATGAACGAAGGCAAGTCGTACATCAAGCCGGTCGGCATCGGCGACGTCATGCGCGCCGGCGGCGTCGGCGTGGTGGTGGCGTCGAAGTCGCCGAAGTTCGCCGTCGGCGATCACGTCTCCGGTTCAATCGGCGTGCAGCGCTACTGGGTCGGCGCGGCCGACGACAAGTACGGCGCCTACTTCAAGATCGATCCGGCGATCGCGCCGCTGCCGACCTGGCTCAACACGCTCGGCATGCCCGGCATGACCGGCTACTTCGGCCTGCTCGAAGTGGGCCAGCCGAAAGCGGGCGAAACGGTCGTGGTGTCGGGCGCGGCCGGCGCGGTCGGCCAGACCGTCGGCCAGGTCGCCAAGCAGCTCGGTTGCCGCGTGGTCGGCATTGCCGGCGGCAAGGACAAGTGCGACTTCGTCGTCAAGGAACTCGGCTTCGACGCCTGCATCGACTACAAGGCCGGCGACGTGCGTGCCGGCCTGAAAGAATATTGCCCGAACGGCGTCGACGTGTATTTCGACAATGTCGGCGGCGAGATCCTCGACACCGTCCTCACCCGCATCAACATGCGCGCCCGCATCGTCATCTGCGGCGCCATCTCGCAATACAACAACACCGCGCCGGTCAAGGGTCCGTCGAACTACCTGTCGCTGCTGGTGAACCGCGCGCGCATGGAAGGCATCGTCGTGTTCGATTACGCCGACCGTTACCCCCTGGGCGTGGCGGCGATCGGCAAGTGGCTCAAGGAAGGCAACTTCAAGAGCCGCGAGGACGTCGTTGAAGGCCTGGAGAATTTCCCCGACGCGCTGCTGATGCTGTTTACCGGAAAAAACTTCGGCAAGCTCGTACTCAAGCTCGCCGACGCTTAGCCAGCCCCTTCACCGATCCGCACCACTCGCTTGAAAAGGTCTGACCTATAGGTCAGACCACCGCAGCACCCGCATCGTTCCCGCTTCGCTGCCCTCGCTTGACCTATCTCACTCGCAGCTCGAATTGCCTGAACTTGGCGCGTCAGTCGACGTCTATTTGAAGTCCATTCCTGGGCACGCGCATCGCTGCCATGCGGCGCTCTTTTCCGACCGACTGAAGCTGAGGACAACATGCAATTATTCAACGACAACCCCGCCCTGCGTGCGCAACTCGAATCGCAGGTCGACTTCATGACCGAATTTGCCCAGCGGGCCTACGACGCCATGCGCCAGCTGAGCGACATCAACCTGAAACTGGCGCGCCAGTGCACCGAAAGCGCGTTGTACACCGGCCGTGAACTGCTCTCGTGCAGCGACCCGGCCAAGTTTGTCGAGACGGCGATGAAGCAGGTGCCGCCGGCCAACGAGCGCATGCGCGCCTACCATCAGCAGCTGCTCGGCGTCATCGCCGGCGCCCAGCAGGACTTCACGCGCGCGGCCGAAGCGCACATTCCGGAAGCGAGCCGCTACGCCCGCGCGGCCGGCGGCGATGTGCCGGACGACGCCAGCGGCGCCATGCACTGACCGCCACTACCACGCACATCAGGAGCTCACCATGAAACGCAAACAGACAGACGGCGCAGCCACTGCACTCGAGCTGCTCAGGGCCGACCACGACAGGGTCAAGACCATGTTCCGCGAGTTCGACACGCTCAAGGGCAAGGACGACGACGATCGCCGCAAGACCGAACTGGTCGACGAAATCTGCTACGAGCTGACGTTGCACGCGATGCTCGAAGAAGAGATCTTCTACCCGGTGCTGCGCAGCGCGATCGATGACGACGAACTGCTCGACGAGGCCGACATCGAGCACGCCGGCGCACGCGAGCTGATCGGACAGCTCGAAGTGATGATGCCCGGCGACGACCACTTCGACGCCACCGTCACCGTGCTCGGCGAAGAAGTCGCGCACCACATCGACAAAGAAGAGAGCGAATTGTTCGACGCGGCGCGCAACGCCGGCATCGACCTCGACGACCTTGGCGAGCAGCTCGCGTCGCGCAAGGAAGAACTTGAGGAAGACTTGTCGTCGCCGCCGTCGACGATCGACGCGATGGCGCCGCACGAAGGGGCGCGCCGCCAGCCGCGCGCCCCGAACTAGGGCGGAACTAAAGGCCTTCCCCTACCTCTAAATCCACGAGCGCATCAATGCGCGCGCCCGGCGCGGGACCATCCCCCCGGTTTTCAGCACAGTGTGCACACCAGGAGATCGACATGGCGACAAGCAAAGACAGTAGCGGTGGCAAAGGCGCCACCTCGGGCGGCAACGCCCAGAAAAGCGGAACGGCCAAGCGCGGCTTTGCCGCAATGGACCACAACCAGCAGCGGGAGATCGCCAGCAAGGGTGGCCAGGCCGCACACCAGAAAGGAACCGCGCACGAATTCGACTCGGAAGAAGCGCGTCGGGCCGGACAAAAAGGCGGCGAGGCGGTCAGCCGCGACCGTGAACACATGGCCGACATCGGCCGCAAAGGCGGCGAGAGCCGGCAGTCGGCCAACCGCGCCGCCGCCGCGGCAGCTGCCGCCGCCAACGCACCGAAAGGCAACCGCCAAGGCAACAAGGAGGAATAGGCCTGTGCTGCAGGCGCCTTCGCGCCGGCATGCCGGACCGGCATCGCTTTGAATAACGTGTCACGTTGCATTGCTGCTGCTGCGATCAGCTAGTCGTATCCGCTATTTGCGCCGGGCCGGGAAGCGCTCTTCCGCGCCCGGCATTTTTCCCGCCCGCCCCACCGGCGCCGACGCGATGTGGTACATTCGCCGGCCTATGCCTACACTGAAATACCTCAGCGCCTACTCGGAGCAGACCCGCGCCCAGGTGGCGCAGCTGATCGCCGACGACAAGCTCGCCGCCGTGCTGCGCCAGCGCTATCCGCACGCGCACGCGATCCGCACCGACAAGGCGCTGTTCGACTACGTGCAGGACCTGAAGTCAGAGTTCCTGCGCCACGCCGAGCCGATCAGCAAGGTCGCGTTCGACAACAAGATCCAGGTGATCCAGCACGCGCTCGGGCTGCACACGTCGATCTCGCGGGTACAAGGCAGCAAGCTCAAAGCCAAGCACGAGATCCGCATCGCCACCGTCTTCAAGACCGTGCCGCTCGAAATGCTGCGCATGATCGCCGTGCACGAACTGGCGCACGTGAAGGAAAAGCAGCACGACAAGACGTTCTACAAGCTGTGCTGCCACATGGAGCCGCAGTACCACCAGTACGAATTTGACTTGCGCCTGGCTCTCACCGTGCTCGACACGTCGGGCGAGCGCCTGTGGAGCTGACGCGGGTTGTATCCATTTTGCAACATTGAGTGAACTTTGGCAATTCAGACTTTGCTTCGTGTATGCAATAGCTAGTCGGCGGTGTCCTCTTCGTGTCCCATGCAATGCGCACAACGATCCCGTCACAATCTTAGGACGACCCTTCGCGCCGCTTGAATTACCGCTGCGCGAGGGCGCAAGTTTTCGCCCCACCTGTCCTGATGAGAACATTTCAATGCACGTTAAGCAACCGGCAGAGCTCCGAATAACCGCCAGCGCCAGAGGCCCGCGGCCAGTTCTGCGTTTCGGCGCGGCCCTGATCGGTTTCGCCTGCGCGGCGTGCGCCCACGCCGACGAGCTGGCGAAACCGGCATGGTCGTTCAGCGGTTTTGGCAGCGCCGGCGTGGCGTACTCGAACCATGCCCACGCTGACTACATCACGTCGGCACTCAAGCCCGACGGCGTCGGCGCGAGCGGCCGCTGGAGCACCAGCCTCGACAGCCGGCTCGGTGCGCAACTCAATTACACGGCAAACGACCAGTGGTCCGCCGTGGTGCAGGCCGTCACCGAACAGCGCCTCGACAACAGCTACCGGCCGGTCATCGAATGGGCCAACGTCAAGTACCAGGCCAGTGCCGACCTGGCGCTGCGGGTCGGGCGCATCGCGCTGCCGATGTTCCTGGCAGCCGACTACCGCAAGGTCGGCTACGCTCTGCCCTGGGCGCGCTCGCCGGTGGAAGTGTATGGCGTCATCCCGCTCACCAGCAGCGACGGCATCGACGCGACCTACCGTTTCAACCGCGGCGCGGTCAAGAACGTCACCCAGGTGTTTTTCGGCCAGACCCGCCTGGCACTACCGGCCGGCGGCGCCATCGAGGCGAAGCGGCTGGCCGGTTTTGCCAACACCACCGAATACGGCGCCGCCAGCGTGCGCGTGAGCATGCTGCGCACCGATCTGACGATTGACATCCTGCGCGACCTGTTCGACGGCCTGCGCCAGTTCGGCCCGCAAGGCGCTGGCCTGGCTGAGCGTTACGCGCTCGACAACAAACAGGTGACCGCGCTTAGCGTCGGCGCCAACTACGATCCGGGCCGCTGGTTCGTCATGAGCGAAGTGGGGCGCATGCGCACGCGCTCCCTGCTCGGCGACACGACCGGACTGTACGCCACGGCCGGCTACCGTCTGGGCGCCTTCACGCCCTACGTCGCCTATGCGCGCGTCAAGGCCGACAGCGCCACCACCGAGCGTGGCCTCGATCTGTCGCGTTTGCCGCCGGCCGCGGCGCGCGCCGGCACCATCCTCAATGGCAGCTTGAACGCGCTGCTGACGACCGTTCCGGCGCAGCGCACGATCAGCATCGGCGCCCGCTGGGACTGTGGCACCGACGTCGCACTCAAGCTTCAGCTCGATCGCGCGACCCCGCAGGACGGCTCGCGCGGCACCTTCACCAATGTCCAGCCAGGCTTTCGCTCCGGCAGCGCCGTGAACGTCGCGAGCGCGCTGCTTGACTTTGTTTTCTAAGAGGGCGCCGATGAAATTTCCCTCCCTGCGGCACCTGCTGTTTCCTGTCGTGCTGGCGTTGCTCTCCCCTGGCGCCAACGCCGGCGAGCTGGTCGTGATCGTCTCGGCCAAGAGTCCGGTGGCGGCGCTGCGCGCCGACCAGGTCGCCGATATCTTTCTCGGCCAGGTCGGCCGCTTCCCCGACGGCGGCGAGGCCGTCGCCCTCGACCAGGGCATCGGCTCGGCCCAGCGCGACGAGTTCTACACCAAGGTGGCGGCCAAGACGCCGGCGCTGGTGAAGGCGTACTGGAGCAAGATGATCTTCACCGGCCGCGGCCAACCGCCGCGCGAAGCGCCCAGCAGCGCGGCAATTCGCAAGCTCGTGGCCGACAATCCGTCGCTGATCGGTTACATCGACAGGTCCGCGCTGGACGCGTCGGTGAAACCGGTGCTGGCGCTGCACTGACCGACGCATGCAAGCGGCCAAATCGGTGGGCGCCGTGTCGACCAGCGCGCCAGCGCTGTTCCCGGCATTGCTGCGGCGCTGGCTCGGCCGCGGCCTCGAGACCCACATCTCGCTGCCGCTGTTCGCCTTGCCGCTGCTGGCAGCGATCTGGATGGTCACCAGCCATTTCGTGCGCATCGAGCAGGCCGCCGCCCATAATGCGGCGCGCGATTCGGTGCGCGAACTGATCGATACCTATGAAGCGCAACTGGCGCGCAACCTGGGCGGCATCGACCAGACGCTGAAGGTGCTCAAGTACGTCGTCGAACTCAAAGGCGCCGGCGCCGCCCTGCCGACGCTGAACGAAAAGGGCTTGCTGCCCTCCGGCCTGGTGTTCGTCGTCGCCATCGCCGACCGCGACGGCATGGTGCTGGCGAGCAATCCGCCGGCGCCGCCGTCCAAGCTGTCGGGCGACAGCTTTTTCAAGTTCCACCGCAACAGCGACAGCGACACCGTGTTTGTCAGCGAAACGCTGCGCGACGCCGGCAAGAACGAGGGGCACATGCATTTCACGCGCCGCCTCAACGACGCCGACGGGCGCTTCGCCGGCATCGTCATCGTCGAAGCCGATCCGGTCTACTTCACCAGCGGCTACGAGCGGTCGCGCCAGGGCGAGCGGGGCGTGCTGGCCATGATCGGCGCCGATGGCGTGATGCGAGCGATGCGCAGCGGCGACAAGGTCAGCTGGGGTCAGACGACCCGACTTGCCGCGGTCGAGAGCACTGCCACGCCAGTCGCCAGCCCATGGGACGGCGTGGCGCGCTACATCAGCGTGCGGCCGCTGCACGGCTTCCCCCTCAGCGCGATGGTCGCGCTCGACCGTGACGAACAGGTCGCCCCGTTCGACCTGCGCGGGCGCACCTACCTGTGGGGCGCGGCAATCGGCAGCGTCCTGCTGGTGCTGATCGTGACCTTGGTGTGCCTGTGGTCGTGGCAACTGACGCGCACCCAGCGCCGCAGCAGGCGCGCGCAGGAGACCTTCGCCGCCGCTTCCGAAGCGAGCCTGGATGCGTTTTTCGTCATGCGCAGCGTGCGCGACCATAGCGGCGCGATCGTCGACTTCAGCATCGAGGCGATCAACGGGCGCGCCGAGCTGCTCACTGGGCGCAGCCGCACATCGCTGATCGGCTCTACCGTCCTGGCGCTGATGCCGAGCTACCGCCAGAACGGCATCTTCGACGACCTGGTCGATGCCGTTCGCTCCGGCGGCATGCGCGAAGCCGAATGGAGCGGCGGGACGGCGCGCACCGGCAACATGTGGATGCACCGCCAGGTGGTGGCGGTGGAAGACGGCTTGGTGGCAATCGTGCGCGACATTACCGAGCGCAAGCTGGCCGAGCAACGCATTTACCACATGGCCCACCACGACGAGCTGACCGGCCTGCCCAACCGCAGCCTGATCCGCGATCGCCTCGACCAGGCCATCTTGCATGCCCAGCGCAAGAGCCGCTGCGTGGCGGTCGCCTTCATCGACCTCGACAGCTTCAAGCTCGTCAACGACGGCCTCGGCCACAACGCCGGCGACGCGCTGCTGCAAGTGGTCGGCGCCCGCATGCAAAGCTGCCTGCGGGCCGACGACACGGTCGGCCGCTTCGGCGGCGACGAATTTGTCATCATCCTCGCCGACCTTGGCGACGACGCGCTGGTGATCGTGCAGGTGCTCGAGAACATCCGCCAGGCGGTGACGCGCCCGATGCAGCTCGGCGGCCAGGAAGTGCAGGTATCGTGCAGCACGGGCGTGGCGATGTATCCGCGCGACGGCGCCGAGCCGAACACGCTGATGATGAACGCCGACGCCGCCATGTACCGCGCCAAGGAGACGGGCAACAACCGCCTGCTGTTCTACACCCGGGAAATGAACGCCCGCGTGGAAGAAAAGCTGTTGCTGCTCGAAGGGCTGCGCAACGCCATCGAGCAACAGCAGTTCAGCCTGCTGTACCAGCCGAAGGTCGACCTTCGCAGCGGCCTCATTTTCGGCGTCGAGGCGCTGATCCGATGGCACCACCCGGAACACGGAATGATCTCGCCATTGCGCTTCATCGGCCTGGCCGAGGAAAGCGGCCTGATTGTCGCCATCGGCGACTGGGTGCTGCGCACCGCGTGCCACCAGAACATGGCGTGGCGCGTCGCCGGACTGGCGCCGATCAGCATGTCGGTCAACGTTTCGCCGCGCCAGTTCGAGGAGCTGCGACTGGTCGAGCGTGTCGCCCTTGCGCTCGAGGACAGCATGCTGCCGGCCGACGGGCTCGAACTGGAAGTGACGGAAAGCCTGATCATGCGCGACCTGGCGCAGTCGGTCGGCAAGATGGGCGAACTGAAGGCGATGGGCATCTCGCTGTCGATCGACGATTTCGGCACCGGCTATTCGAGCCTGTCCGCGCTCAAGTCTTTCCCCATCAGCAGCCTGAAGATCGATAAGTCGTTCGTCAGCGAACTGGCCGACAATGCCGACGACCAGGCTATTGCGATGGCGGTCATCTCGCTCGGCCACAAGCTGAACCTGCGCGTCATCGCTGAAGGCGTCGAGACCGAACAGCAGCGCGACTTTTTGCGCCGCAACGACTGTGACGAGATGCAGGGGTACCTGTTCAGCCGTCCGCTGCCGCCGGACGCCGTGGCCGACATGCTGCGCGCTCAGACGCTGCAGTCGGCCGAGCAGCTGTGCGATGTGGCAGGCGCATGACTTGCGGCGCCGGCTGCTGCGGCTGCTCACGGGCGACGATCCGAAACTGCGCCGCCTGCTCGGCTACTGGGCGGCGACGGGCGTGTTCTACATGTTCACCATGTGGCTGATGTAGCTGCAGATACGGATTGGGAACGTCGAGCGCGAAGCGGGCACCGCGCGCATCGGGTTCGGCACGGCGTGCGTGGCCGCTTGCTATGCGATGATCCGCGCCAGCCACGCGCTGCGCATCGCGCCGTCGGTGATGGCGGCCTTGCAGGCGCTCATTGCGTTTGGCTGCAACGCGGCAAGCTATGCGATCACCGGACCGATTCGCGGCGCCACGCTGATGCTGCCGCTGGTGATGATCGTGTCCTGCACCTTTTCGCTGCGACCGCGTCAGACGCTGGCGCCGTGCGGTGCCACCACCGCCATGTCCGGCGCGACCATGGACTGGCTGGTGGCAAGCGATCCGCTGCATTTTCCGCTGGACGTCGAAATCGTCCACTTCGCGCTGGTCGCCGCGTCGCTGCTGGAGCTGTCGCAGCTGACGGGCGAAATGGGCAAGCTGCGGGTGCGCCTGAAGCGCCAGAAGGAGGAACTGCTGGCGGCGGTGGCGGCGAGCAGTTTTTGCTGATGCTGCCCAGAACCACGCCGGCCGACGCCACGGCCGTGCTGCAGCGGATGGCCGAGCGCGTGCGCACGATGCGCATCGGCGAACTCGATGGCGAACTGACGGTGACGTTTTCGACCGGCCTGGCCGAGCGCAGCGCCGACGAGCCGTTCGCCGGCACCATCTCGCGCGCCGACCGCGCGCTGTACATCGCCAAGGCGTCGGGGCGCAACCAGGTGATCCCGATCGAGGCGCCGGCCGCTTAGTTCACGCAACGTCGTTAGAGATAAGTTACAAAAATTACGTTCGCGGTATCGATGCCTGTCCGCTTGCCTGCAACCGTTGCACGATCGCTTGCGGCGTAACCTCGACCAGCATCAGGGCGGCATGTTCGGCGCGCACGAAGCCTTCGGCCCGCAGGTGGCCGATGAAGCCGACCAGCCCATCGTAGAAGCCGTTCACGTTGAGCACGCCGACCGGCTTGGCATGGATGCCGAGCTGCGACCAGGTCAGCATCTCGAACAGTTCTTCGAGCGTGCCCATCCCGCCCGGCATGGCAATGAAGCCGTCCGACAGCTCCGCCATCATCGCTTTGCGTTCATGCATGTCCTTGACGACGAACAGGCGCGTGAGGCCAGTGTGGCCGACTTCGCGCTCGACCAGCGCGCGCGGAATCACCCCGGTCGCTTCGCCGCCGAGGCGCAGCACTTCGTCTGCCAGCACCCCCATCAGGCCGACGTTGCCGCCGCCGTAGACCAGGCCGATGTTATGCGACACCAGCACCTGCGCCAGCGCGCGGGCGGTGTCGGCGTACAGCGGATCGGCGCCTGGCGAGGCGCCGCAATACACACAGATCGACTTCATCGTTTTCCTATCCGTTTTCCAGCTGTGCCCTGGCCGCCTCGACTTCGAGGCGCTCCTTGGCGTCTTGCGGCGCAAGCGCCGCCGCTTCCTTGAGCAGCCTGGCCGCTTCGTCCATCTTCTTGCGCCCTTCGAGCAGCACCACCGCGTTGGCGTATTCGATGCGGGCGGCGGCCGACGCCGGATTGAGCACCAGCGCCTGCTGGAACGCGCGGTGGCATTCGTCCTTGCGGGCGCCGTAAGTCAGGCCGCCGATCATCGCGCCGACGCTGCCGATGATCTCGGCGTGATAGGCGCCCAGCGCGGTATGCGCATCGGCGTGGCCGGGCGCGAGCGCGATGGTGCGGTCCAGGCAGTTGCGCACCTTGGTGCCGATGCCGTGGGTGAGCGCCTTGACGATCGAGATGCGCTGGAAGTAGCGTCCCATCGCGTAAGCCTGCCAGTAGTAGCCGGCCGGGTTGTCGGGCTGCTCGGCCTGGTGGCGCTCGCAGCGCTCGGCCACCTCCTCGAACAGCGCCAGCTGCTTTTTCTCGCTCGGCTCGAGGTAGCTGGCGTGGGTGCAGGTGGCCTTGTGGGCGACCGAGTAGCCGTCGATGCCGGCCGACAGGCCAAGGCGCATCGCCTGTTCGAACTGGCCGGCGTGGAAGGCGATCCAGGCGTCCACCAGCACCGCCTTGCCGGGAAACGGCTCGGCGTCGCCGACATGCAGGCGGTTCCATGCCGACTTCAGCGAAGCGGCTTCGTGAACGTAGGCGTCATCAGGGTGCGGAAATGCGGTCCATGCCATGGCGGTCTCCTTGTGTCACTTCAGTTTCTTCAGGTATTCCTGCGACAGCTTCTCGAACAGCGTGTGGGTGTCGCCGCGCAGGTACGGGCCGACCAGCGAGAGCACCTGGAAGCAGCCGCGCGCGAGCGCGTCGGCCATCGCCTGCTGCTCGGTGTAGTTGCGCGGATTGCGCACGTATTCGTACGACAGCCAGTACGTCGCCACCACTACCATGTTGGTGGCCATCGCGTCGATCTGGGCGTCGGACGCTTCCAGCGACTGCTCGGTGCGCAGGTCGAGGCACAGCTGCTTGGCGACCTTGATCTTGTGCGCCAAAATCAGCTTGAAGTGCAGTTCGAGCTTGCGGTTGCGCGACAGCAGGTCGTTCAGGTCGCGGTAGAAAAAGCGGTAGCGCCAGATCAGCTCGAACATCAGGTGCAGGTACAGCCAGACGTCTTCGATGTTCGAGCGGCGCCCTTCCGGCACTGTCAGGATGCGTTCGATCTCGGCTTCGAACTTGGCGAAGATCGAGTTGACGATGTCGTCCTTGTTGCGAAAATGGTAGTACAGGTTGCCCGGCGAGATATTCATCTCTTCGGCAATGACCGTCGTCGTGATGTTCGGCTCGCCAAACTCGTTAAACAGCCGCAACGACAATTCGAGGATGCGTTCGCGGGTGCGGCGTGGAGCTTTCTGGAGCATGGCGGGCGACGTGGGTTTTTACTCCCCGAAGCATAACACCGAATGCGGCAAAACTAGGCGGCGGCGCGCCGCGCCTGCACCTCGAACCCCTCACGCACCGCGGCGCGCAGTTCGGCGCCATCCCAAGGCTTTGGAAAGCAGCGGTCGATGTCGCCGCGCTCGATCGCCAACGTCACCGCGGCCGAATCGGCCAGCGCCGTGAGCATGATACGGTAGCAGTCCGGGCGCAGCTGGCGGGCGCGCTCAAAGAACGCGGTGCCGCTCATCAGCGGCATGCACTGGTCGCAGGCGACCACCTGCACCGCGCCGCCGGCAACGAGGGCGATGGCGTCGGCCGCGTTGGAGGCCGAGACGATCGTGTAGCCGTCCCGCGCCAGGAAGTCGCGCAGGATGTCGACCATGAAGGGGTCGTCGTCGACGATCAGCAAGGTGCCGGCGGCCGCCACGTCAAGGGGGAACGGCGCGAGGAACGGCGCCAGCTCGCCGACGAACTGCTCCGGCTCGATCGGCTTGCCGATGTAGCCGTCGAAGCCGGCGGCCAGCAATCGCTCGCGGTCGCCCAGCATGGCCAGCGCCGTCACCGCCAGCACCGGCGTGCGGCGCAGCCGCGGGTCGGCCTTGAGCTGCGCGACCACGCCGTAGCCATCGAGCCTGGGCAGATGGACGTCGCATAAAACCAGGTCGGGCAGTTCGGCCTGCGCCAGCCGCACCCCCGACTCGCCGTCGAACGCCATCAGCGGCGTGTGGCCGAACGCGGTCAGCAGGTAAGACATCAACTCCATGTTGGTGGGATTGTCTTCGATGATAAGAATGCGCGCCACGGGGATCCTGAAACTGGGAACGGACCTTCAGCTTACCTGCGCGAGTGCGGTTTTGTCCATGCCGCCGTGACGATCTCGCGCATCACCATCGCCAGCACGCGGCGGTTGCGCCCCAGCGCGACGTGGCCGACGCCGCCGAATTCGACATTGCGCGCCCCTTCCAGCCGGCTCGACGTCTGCGGCGAGATGATGTTGTCGTGGTGGGTGTAGATCGACGTGATCAGCGCGCGGGTGGCATCGCTTTCGCTGGCGGCGAGCTGGCACAGCCAGTCGTTTGCGGTGCCGTCGGCAGCGCGGGCGCGGCGCATCTGCGCGGCGTTTTGGCCAAGCCCGAAACTGGCCAGACAGGTGCCGTGGTGCGGCGTGCCGAGCGTGATGAGGCGCGCCACCGGCCCGGCGCCGTGGCGCCGCATCCACGCGCGCGCCACCAGGCCGCCCATGCTGTGGGCGACGATCACCAACTGCGCCGCGCCGGTGCGCTCGCACAGCTGTTCGACGGCGCGCTGCACCAGCGGCGCGTAGTCGTCGATGGCGCCGCCGATCGGCTCGAGGTCGAGCGTGGCGTAGCTGATGCGGGCGGCGTCGAGGCGCGGCGCCAGCGCGCTCCAGTAGCCGCTGTTGCAGCCGTAACCGTGCAGCATCAGCACCGGCGGCGCGGTCGATTCGGCAAACACCACTTGGCGCGCCAGCGCGCGCGGCATGGTCCACGACGACTGCAGCATCGACGCGGTGAATTCTTCGCCGAACAGCTGCAGGCGGGCGGCGGCGCCGAGCCGGAAGCGCTCCGGCGTGGCGCTGGCCGAGCGGCTGCTGAGGCGGAAGTTGTTGGCGTTGATCAGCAAGCGCACCAGCAGCACGGCGGCGAGGCCGGCGGCCAGGCCCGCCCAGCGGTTCCAGCCAAGCCAGCTGACCGCGGCCGCGCCGATGCCGAGTGCGGCCACGGCCTGCACCAGCAGCAGCCATCGCAGCAACGAACGGGCGCGCATGGCCTAGGCGCGCGCCCTGGCAAGCGAACGCGCCAGCGCGTCGGCCAGCCGCGCGGTGACGGCGTAAATCGTCAGCTGCGGATTGGCGCCGATCGAGGTCGGAAACAGCGAGCCGTCGTGCACCGACAGGTTGCGCACGCCGTGGTAGCGGCCGTCCGGCCCGGTGACGCCGAGGCGCGGGTCGGGCGACATGCCGCAGCCGCCCATCACGTGGGCCGACACCAGGCGCGTGACGTGGCTGCGGTACGGCAGACCGGCGATGCCCTGCTTCGCCGCCGCCCAGCTGGTGTAGTTGGCGGCCATCTCGTGCATCGGCTGCACCGATGTGGCGCCGGCGGCGAACTGGATCTCGGCCATCGACAACAGCGCGCGGCGCACGCCGTCCCATACGTAGGGCGTGACCGGATAGTCGAGCACGGGCGCGCCGTCGGCCTGCAAGGCGACGCTGCCGCCGGCCGATTCGGCGTGAAAGCCGTCGCGCAGCAGCGCCAGCAACGCATGCACGTGCGGGAACTGCTGCATCATCTGCGCGTGCGCCTGGCCGAAGCCGGCCAATGTGGTGGCCAGCAGCAGCGGGTGCAGCGGCGGCGCTTCGAGCTTGTAGCCGATGGCGCCGCCGAGCGGCACGCTGTCGAGAAAATGGTCCGAATAAATCGTCTGCGGCGCGCCCGCGTGGCCGTCGACGCGCTGCGCGAAGACGGCGCCCGACACCGCCGTCGGGTGCAGGAAGGTGCGCCGGCCGAGCAGGCCGTGCGGGTCGGGCGCCCTGGAACGCAGCAGCAGAGCGGGCGAATTGATGGCGCCGCCGGCGACGACGAAGTGGCGCGCGCGCAGCAGGACGGTGTGGCCGGTCGGCGCCAGACCATCGGCGCCGAGCGCGCTGCACACCAGGTGATCGACGGCGTCGCCGCGAAACACCAGCCGCTCGGCGCGCATGCGGGTGATCAGGGTGGCCTTGTGGTCCAGCGCCGACGGGATGGTCGTCACCAGCATCGATTGCTTGGCGTTGGTCGGGCAGCCCATGCCGCAATAGCCGAGGTTCCAGCAGCCCTTGACGTTGCGCCGGATGGCGCCGGTGGCGATGCCCAACCTGGCGGCGCCGCGCTGCAGCAGGTCGTTGTTTTCGTTGGGCGGCGTCAGCCACGGCGCCACGCCGAGGCGCGCCTCCATGCGGGCGAACCACGGCGCCAGCGCGGCGCTGGAGTAGTCGGCCAGGCCGAAGCGCCGCTGCCAGTGCGCGAGCGTGGCGTCGGGCGTACGAAAGCTCGACGTCCAGTTGACCGTGGTCGAGCCGCCGACGGTGCGCCCCTGCAGGATGTTGATCGCCTTGTCGCGCGTCTTGCGCGCGCCCGACTCCTGGTACAGCGCCGGGTAGGCCTCGGCTTCGCGCATCTTGAAGTCGCTGGAAGACTTCAGCGCGCCCTCCTCGACGATGACTACTTTGAGGCCCGCCTGCGCGAGCATCTCGGCGCTGACGCCGCCGCCGGCGCCGCTGCCGACGATGACGACGTCGGCCTCGATGGTGCGGCCGGCGCGAAGCCGCGCGCCGTCGATGACGTCCCAGCCGCGCGCCAGCCCGGCCTGGATCGGATCGGCAATCGGCCCGCTCATGCGCTCAAGCCCTTCGGCGGGCCGGGGTAGCCGATCGCGGCCCACGCCGACGGGTCGCCATACCAGGCGCCGAGCACCAGGTCGTGCAGCGCGTGGTAGGCCACCTGCAGCGTGGCGAAGCGGTGCGCGCGCCAGTCCTGCAGGAAGGCGCCGACCTGCGCCGCGCTGGCATCGGACCAGCTGACGGGCACGCCGGCCAGAAAGCGCCGCGCCGGCCCCAGCGCCAGCAGGCCGAACAAATCCTGGATCTCTTTTTGGGTAGCGAGCGGCAAGCCGAGGATGGCCTGGTGCACGCGTTCGGTGGCAAGCGGAATCGCGGCGCGGCGTTCGGCGTCGGCCGGCGGCAGCGCGCCTGCCAGCATTGCCGGCACGATGGCGTCGATGGCGGCGCGCGCTTCGCCGTCGAGCACGAAGCGGCCCGGCTGCTTCGCCGCCAGCCGGTAGACGGCGCCGCCGGCGGCCAGCGCCAGCGCCGCCGCCACACCAATTGTCAGGAAACGCCTGCGCGATAGCGCCATGTCGATCTTCTTATGTTGTCGGTGATAGCCAGTGTACGCGAAAGCACCCGGCCATCTACCGTTTGGCGAGCTTCAATATGTGGCTGGCGATGCCGCGCAGGATATTGACTTCCTCGGTTTCGAGCTCGGTGCGGGCGAACAGGCGCTTCAGGCGCGGCATCAATTTTTTCGGATTGTCGGCGTCGAGGAAGTCGATCGCCACCAGCGCCTGTTCGAGGTGGGCGTACATGCCGTCGACCTGGGCGCGGCTGGCGGCGTCGCCGTGAAAGCCCACCGGACTGGCGGGCGCCGCATCGCTGTCGGCGGCGACACGGCACTCGTAGGCCAGCACCTGCGCCGCCTGCGCCAGGTTCAGCGACGAGTAGGCAGGGTTGGCCGGGATGTTGATCAGCACATTGCACTGCTCGACGATCTGGTTTGGCAGGCCGAAACGCTCGTTGCCGAAAATGAGGGCCGTGGTGAGGGCGCCCTCGCCCTCGGTGTGGCCGGCGACGTGGCCGGCGAAGGCGCGCGGCGTCCACACCGGCGGCGAAAATTCGCGCAGCCGCGCCGACACCGCGGCGGCGAAGTTGCAGCCTTCGAGCGCCTGGGCGATGTCGCCGACGATGCGCGCCCCTTCCAGCACATCCTGGGCGCCGCTGGCAAAGGCGATCGCCTCGGGGTCTTGCAAGGCGTGCGGAAAACGCGGATTGACCAGCACCAGGTCGGAAAAACCCATCGTCTTGATGGCGCGCGCGACGGCGCCGATATTGCCGGCGCGGCTAGTTTCGACCAGCACAAAACGCAGGCGATTGAAAACAGAGATGTTGGTTTCGGGCTGGTTCATTTAAAATAGCGCTATCGCGCAGTTCGATTACGTTAACAAGCAGGCCACACTGGCCCGCGAATTCTAACCATTTCGGCGCTGCCCCGCTCTTTAATTCACTCTTGCTCATTATCGTTTCCGGCGCTTGCCAGCGCGGTGGCGTTAGCGTTCTTACAACGGAAAAGACCATCATGCATCCAATGCTCAACACGGCGATCAAGGCCGCCCGCCGCGCCGCCACCGTGATCAATCGCGCCGCTTTCGACGTCGACCGCATCGCGATCACCGAAAAACAACACAACGATTTCGTCACCGATGTCGACCAGGCGGCCGAGCAGGCCATCGTCGAGACGCTGCTCAAGGCGTATCCCGACCATGCGGTCCTGGCCGAGGAATCGGGCGCTTCGGCCAACATGAACGACGACAGCGAATTCGCCTGGATCATCGACCCGATCGATGGCACCACCAACTTCATGCACGGCTATCCCAACTATTGCGTATCGATCGCGCTGCAGCAGCGCGGCATCATCACGCAGGCCGTCATCTACGACCCGGTCCGTAACGACCTGTACACCGCGTCGAAAGGCGCCGGCGCCTTCCTCAACGAAAAACGCATCCGCGTCACCAAGCACGACCGGCTGACCAACACACTGATCTCGGCCGGCCACGGCGCCGGCCCGCGCGCGCTCGACGAATACCTGCGCATGTACCAGGTCATGGCCGAACGCTGCCAGGGCATCCGCAGCGCCGGCTCGGCCGCGCTGGAACTGGCGAACGTGGCCGCCGGGCGCAGCGACGGCTTCTTCGAAAAAGGCCTGAAGCCTTGGGACATGGCGGCCGGCGCGCTGCTGGTGACCGAAGCGGGCGGCATTTGCGGCGAGTTCAACGGCGAATCGAAGTACCTGAACAAGGGCGACATCATCGCCGCCAGCCCGAAGGTGTTCGGCCAGATGATCACCCTGCTGTCGCCATTCGCGTAATGACGTAGAATACGGGCAAGCATCGATACCGGGCTAGCGCAGTGAACTGCCCGCCCCGGCTGCCCGCATCGCCGGCTCGACAAGCCGGGCGATAATTACTATAATGCAATATCAGCGGCAACGTATCCAGTGTGTCTGCCGCCTTGATTTCCTAATCTGATTGCCTGCCACTGGCGCCTCCAAGTTGTGGCGACGGGCCGATCTCACCATAAAGTTACCCATGTCCTTTTCCCAACTCGGCCTGTCCGATGCCATCGTTCGCGCTGTTACCGAGCACGGCTACACCGTCCCGACGCCGATCCAGACCCAGGCCATTCCTGCCGTGCTGGCCGGCGGCGACCTGCTGGCAGGCGCGCAGACCGGCACCGGCAAGACCGCCGGCTTCACCTTGCCGATCCTGAACCGCCTGTCGACCGACAAGATCGGCGCCGCGCTCACCAGCAAGACGTCGACCCGCGCCGTGCGCGCGCTGATCCTGACCCCGACGCGCGAGCTCGCCGCGCAGGTCGAGGAAAGCGTGCGCACGTACGGCAAGTACACGCACCTCAATTCGACCGTCATTTTCGGCGGCGTCGGCATCAACCCGCAGATCAAGCAACTCAAGCATGGCGTCGACATCCTGGTGGCGACACCCGGCCGATTGCTCGACCATATGGAACAGCGCACCGTCGACCTGTCGAAGGTCGAAATCCTGATTCTCGACGAAGCCGACCGCATGCTCGACATGGGTTTTATCCGCGACATCAAGAAAGTACTGGCAGTGCTGCCGCCGAAGCGCCAGAACCTGTTGTTCTCGGCCACGTTCTCGGAAGAGATCAAGGCGCTGGCCGACGGCCTGCTGAACAAGCCGGCGATGATCGAAGTGGCGCGCCGCAATTCGACCGTGGAAGTGATCCAGCAGAAGATTCACCCGGTCGACCGCGACAAGAAGCACCAGATGCTGGCGCACCTGATCAAGACCAACAACTGGACCCAGGTGCTGGTGTTCATGCGTACCAAGCACGGCGCCAACAAGCTCGTCGAGCAGCTCAATGGCGACGGCATCGGCGCGATGGCGATCCACGGCAACAAGAGCCAGTCGGCGCGCACCAAGGCGCTGTCCGAGTTCAAGGATGGCGCCTTGCAAGTGCTGGTGGCAACCGACATCGCCGCGCGCGGCATCGACATCGACCAGTTGCCGCACGTGGTCAACTACGACCTGCCGAACATTCCGGAAGATTATGTGCACCGGATCGGCCGTACCGGCCGTGCCGGCGCCACCGGCGAAGCGGTGTCGCTGGTCTGCGTGGACGAGCACGAAATGTTGAAAGACATCGAAAAGCTCATCAAGCAGACCCTGCCGCGCGAGGTCATTGCCGGCTTCGAGCCGGATCCGACTGCGCGTGCGCAGGCGATCCAGCTGCGCAGCGGCGCGCCAGGCCACGGCGGACGCGGCGGTCGCTCCGGCGGCCAGGTCGTCAAAGTCGGCGGCGGCGGTGGACGCAGCACGGCCAAGCCGCGCAGCGCCGGCGGCACTGCTGCCCCAGGCGGCGGCGGGCGCGGTCCACGTCCCGCAGCGCCGCACCGTTCGGGCGGCCGCGGCCGTTAAGTCGCACAAGAAACCGGGTCCGCCCGGTTTTTTTTCGCCTGGAAATTTGCTTGCAATACTGGGGTCAGGTCTGACATTCGGACATTTTGCTGGGGTCAGGTCTGACAGAGGGGGCTTAAGAGACCTGACCCCAGCTTTTGTCCGATTGTCAGACCAGACCCCAGCTTAAAAGTCGCAATTGACTACGCAAGTAATTGATATATACTTGCGTACTCAAACACATATGCAGTATCTATAAAGGATATTCCGATGACCAGCTCCACCACCACCGACTTCTGCCTGCGCATGGCGCGGGCCCATGCAGCGATGATCCGCCGCTTCGACAGCTCGCTCGGCAGCGTGCATGGCATCAGTTTCGGCGACTTCCAGCTGCTCGATCACCTCAGCCGCGCCGCCGCCGGCCGCCTGCGCCGCGTCGACCTGGCCGAGCGTCTCGGCTTGACGGCCTCCGGCGTCACCCGCGCACTGCTGCCGCTCGAGAAAATTGGCCTCGTCGCCCGCGAGACCGATCCGCGCGACGCCCGCGTCGGCTATGCGGCCATCACGCCGGTCGGCAAGGAGCTGGTGGTCAACGCCACCGCCACCACCAACCTGATCAGCGGCGACTTGCTGCAAGGCGTGGCCGCAACCGACCTCGACGCGATGTCCGCACTGCTCGGCCAGCTGGCCGGCATCAACGCTTCGAACTGCTGACCGGATCCACCATGCGCCCTGCCGCCCCCGCACGCACCGCGCTGCTGCGCGACACGAATTTCCGCTGGCTGATGGCCGGCGGCGCGATCTCGATGCTGGGCGACCAGTTCACCTTGATCGCGCTGCCGTGGCTGGTACTGCAGATGACCGGCGATCCGTTCGCGCTCGGCCTGGTACTGGCCGTGATGGGCGTGCCGCGCGCCATCTTCATCCTCGTCGGCGGCGCACTGGTGGACCGCTATTCGCCCAAGCGCGTGATGATGCTGTCGAAGTACGCCAACGCATTCCTGCTCAGCCTGCTGTCGCTGCTGGTGCTGAGCCACCAGGTCACCATGCCGATCGTCTATGCACTGGCGCTCGGCATCGGCCTGGCGTCGGCCTTCAGCATCCCGGCCGGCACGGCTATGCTGCCGAGCGTGGTCGCGCCGGACCAGCTGCAGCTGGCGAACGGCATCATGATGAGCACGCGGGTGCTGACTTCGCTGGCAGGGCCATTGCTGGCCGGCGTGCTGATCGCGTTTTCCGGCCACGACGCCAGCGCCATCGCCGACAGCCGCGGCCTGGGCATTGCCTTCGCGCTCGATGCGCTGACGTTTGCCGCCACCATCTGGACGCTGCACCGGGTCACGATGCACGCCAGCGCCGTGCGCGCCGCGCCCGAGCGCGCGCTGCGCGCCATCGCAGGCGGCATCGCCATGGTCTGGCGCGACCGGGAAATGCGCGCCGCCTTCCTGTACTGGGGCGTGATCTCGCTGGTGGTGGGCGGCGCCATGCAGGTGGCGATGCCGGTGCTGGCCAGCAGCCGGCTCGGCGGCGCCGCGGCACTCGGCCTGGTGATGGGCGGCCACGCGGCCGGCAGCCTGCTGGGCATGACCTTGTCGTCGATCAAGAGCGACCTGCGCATCGGCACGCTCGGCACGACCTTGCTGGCAGCGGACGCGGCCGCCGGCCTGGTGCTGATGTTGATGGGTGGCGTCGACACGGCCTGGCAGGCAACGGCGCTGATGCTGCTGCTCGGCGCGCTGAGCGGCTTCATGCAGGTGGCGGTGTTTACGTGGATCCAGCGGCGCGTGCCGCGCAATATGCTGGGCCGCACGATGAGCATCTTCATGTTCATCCTGCTGGGACTGGCGCCGCTGGCGGCGTCCGTCACCGGCTGGCTGATGCAGTACCTGACGTTGGCGCAACTGTTTATCGGCGCCGGCGCCTTCCTGCTCGTCGGCGCCGCGTGCGCGTTCGCGCTGACACCGATGCGCGTGATGAACGATGCGAAATCGGCTACGATATCGGGTTCTGCGCCTTGACCTGATAAAGCATGCCGAAATTTGCAGCCAACCTGAGCATGATGTTCGGGGAAATAAATTTTCTCGACCGCTTCGCCGCCGCCCGCGCAGCCCGCTTCGACGCCGTCGAGTTCCTGTTCCCGTACGCCTTCGAGCCGGAACAGATCGCCAAGCGGCTGGCCCGCCACCAGCTGCAGCTGGTGCTGTTCAACTTGCCGGCCGGCGACTGGGCCGCCGGCGAGCGCGGCCTGGCCTGCGATCCGCGCCGCGCCGCCGAGTTCGAAACCAGCGTGACGCTGGCCCTCGATTACGCCGAGGAGCTCGGCGTGCGCCAGCTGCACTGCCTGGCCGGAAAGTTACCACCGAACGTGCCGCACGAACGGGCGCACGAGGTGTACGTGGCGAACCTGAAGTTCGCCGCCGCCGCCTGCCGCGCGCGCGGCGTGCGCCTGCTGATCGAACCGATCAATACCTTCGACATGCCCGGCTACTTCCTCAGCGGCACGCGCCAGGCGCTTGGCATCATCGACGAGGTCGGCGCCGACAAGCTGTTTTTGCAGTACGACATTTATCACATGCAGCGCATGGAAGGCGAGCTGGCCAACACCTTGCGCGCCAACCTGGCGCGCATCGGCCACATCCAGATTGCCGACACGCCCGGCCGGCACCAGCCGGGCACCGGCGAGATCAACTATCCGTTCCTGTTCGGCCTGCTCGACGAGATCGGTTACGATGGCTGGATCGGCTGCGAATACATTCCCCGCGGCGACAGCGCCGACAGCCTGGCCTGGCGCGCGCCATGGCTGCCACCATCACAGTAAAAGGAACAACATGATTGAAGGCCTGCGTACCGTCGTCTACCCCGTCACCGACATCGCCGACGCCACCGCGTGGTACAAGCGCGTGCTCGAGCGCGAACCGTATTTCAACGAGCCGTTCTATGTCGGCTTCGAGGTCGGCGGCTTTGAGCTCGGCCTGATTCCCGACGGCGTGCCCGGCGCCACCGGCGCCACCGCCTACTGGGGCACGCAGGACATCGTCGCCGACGTAGCGCGCATCGCCGCGCTCGGCGCGACCATCGACAGCCCGGTCGCCGACGTCGGCGGCGGCATCCTCGTCGCCGTCCTGCTCGACCCGTACGGCAACCGGCTCGGCGTGGTCCAGAATCCCCACTTCGACCTGGCCAAGGTTCGCTAACTTGACTTCGAGCAAGATGTCCCCCGGATAGAAGGGCAAGAATGTCTCCTTCCGGCTCGCCTTCCCGCGCGGCCAGAAAGGACCCATGCCTTTCCTCCGCCGTCTATTTTCCTGGTTTGCCCTGTGCGTCTGCCTGCTGCTGGGCGGCTGCGCCACCAACAACGTCAGCCTGCAGGAAGTGCGCGCCTTTGCCGACCAGTCGGCCAAGCTGGGCGGTTACGCCGAATTGTCGACCCGCTTTCGCGACACCTACGCGCGCGAACAGCTGTACCTGCCGCCGGCGGCCGAAAAGATCGGCCGCGACACCGACGCCAAGCGGCGCGCGGTGTACGAGGACTTCGTCAGCGCGCAGAAGGCGGTCGTGCTCTACATGCAAACGCTCAGCATGCTCGCCGGCGACGCCCGCTACGACCTCAGCGACAAGCTCGACGGCCTCGGCAACGGCATCAAGGCCAACCTCGACAGCCCGCTCGACCAGCGCCACGTCACCGCCTACACCGGCCTGACGCGCCTGCTGACTCGCGCGATCGCCTCCGGCTACCAGAACCGCAGCGTCGAGACGATGGTGCGCGACGGCGACCACGACCTGCAGCTGCTGCTCGACGGCATGCTGACGCTGACCCGCTTTTATGCCAAGACGCACGAAAACGAGAAGAAAACCATCCTCGGCATTTTCGACATCGAAATCCCGTTCGCCAACCAGCCGAAGGAGCGCATGCTGGTGACGCTGGCCAAGGTGCACTACCTGAACAAGTCGTCCGAATACAAGATCCTCGACAAGCGCTATGAGCTGGCGGCGCAGGGCTTGACCAAGGTATCGCTCGGGCATCAGAAGATGCGCGAGAACCTCGGCGCGTTGCACAGCGTCGAAGTGCGCAACGTCCTGTCGAGCTATGTGCGCGACATCGACATGATCCGCTCCGGCCTGTCCGGCAATTAAATGATCCAGGGAGTGGCGATGAACAAGGACACCGAGCAAGGCGGCCTGGGCAGCGTAGCACAGGTCGAGGCACTGGCCGACCAGCTGTCGGCCTGCGCCGACCAGATCCACGCGCGCGTGATCGACGACATCAAGGGCCACAGCGGCCCGTTCACCGACGCCGAGCAGGCGACCGCGCGCGCGCTGCTCGACGACGAGCTGCTGCTGCGCCAGCGCGCCAACAGCCTGTACGCCGACGCGGCCACCTTTGTCGTCAAGACGCTCGGCAAGCCGCAGCAGCATGTGATCGAACTGACGGCGCAGGCGGCCGAAAAAATCCGCCAGATCACCCGGATCGGCGACGTCGTCGGCCTCGTCGCCGGCCTGCTGTCGCTGGCCGGCGCGGCCGCCACCGGCCAGGCCGCGCCCATCCTGGTCGCGCTGGCCAAAATCGACAAGCAGGTCGATGCGGTCAACGCCAGCGCCCCGAAAAAGCCGCCCGTCAAGCCGGCCTGAACGGTCAATCGCGATACCCGCCCCGCCCGCGGGGCGCCTCCGCCGTAGCGTGCGGCCATGTTCATGGCGCCCCGAACGCGCTACACTTGCGACAGCCCAGTCACCGCCCCGGGCTCCATCTATCGATCCTGAAAGGCAAACGATGAACGGCCTGGAACCGGGACAGCTCGCACTGCTGAAATCGATGATCGAGCAGCGCCTCGCCGCGCTGTCGGCGCAATCCGTTGGCGCCGACGCCGGCGCACGCGACTTGCCGGTGCAGGAAGTGGAAACGTCGCCGGCCGACAAGGCGACGGTGCGCCTGCTCAACGATTTGGCGCTCGAGGCCGCCGGCCACAACGCCGCCCAGATGCTCATTCTCAAGCGCGCGCTGGCCAGGTTCGACGACGGCAGCTACGGCGAATGCGAGGAATGCGGCAAGCCGATCGGCTTCTCGCGCCTGCAGGCGCGGCCGGAAGCGCGCCTGTGCATCTCCTGCCAGACGCGGGCCGAAAAGCGCCGCGCCGGCTAGCCAATCCCGGCACGGGTCTCCGCACGGGTCTCAGCACGGGTCTCAGCACGGGTCTCAGCGCGGGTCTCAGCACGGGTCTCAGCACATGTGCTGGCCGCCGTTGATGGCAATGTTGGCGCCGGTGATGAATGCGGCCGCGTCGGACGCCAGGTAAGCGACCAGCCCCGCCACCTCGGCCGGCTCGCCGAGCCGGCCGACCGGAATTTGCGGCAATATCTTTGTCTCGAGGATGTCGGGCGGCAGCATCGCCACCATCCGCGTGCGCAAGTAGCCGGGCGACACCGAGTTGACGGTGATGCCGTGGCGCGCCACTTCGAGCGCCAGCGCCTTGGTGAAGCCATGCATGCCGGCTTTCGCCGCCGCGTAGTTGACCTGGCCGAAGCCGCCCTGCTGTGCGTTCACCGAGGAAATGTTAATGACGCGCCCCCAGCACTGCTCGGTCATCGGTTCGAGCGCCTGGCGCGTGACGTTGAAAACGCTGTCGAGGTCGGTCCGTAGCACCAGGTCCAAGTCGGCACGGGCCATCTTGCGCAAGGTGCAGTCGCGCGTGATGCCGGCATTGTTGACCAGCAGGTCGATCCGGCCCATTTCCGCCAGGAGCTTTTGCATCATCCACTCGGTGTCGGCAAAGTCGGACACGTCGACCTTGTAGGCGCGCACGCGGCAGCCTTCATCGCGCTGCGCTGCCAGCCAGCCTTCCGGACTGGGATTATTCGGCGAGTACGTCGTTGCGACGTGAAACCCGGCCGCGTCGAGCCGCCTGCACAGCGCCGTTCCGAGCTCGCCCATTCCACCTGTTACCAGTGCTACCTTGCGCTTTTCCATGCTTCGGCCATCCCCAATTGTTCTTTGCACACCACGGGTGCGGTGCGAACGATCAAGTCTAGGAGGCTCATCCGAGACAATATTGAGAAATATCAAGGCCGGTGCTACAACGTCAAGATGGCGCCTTCGCAACGAAACGGGGTGGTGCGTCGCCCGCGGTCAGGTCAGGGAACGATGCGCGGCGTGCTGAGCGGATCGAAATCGACCCAGTCGCCATCGACAATACTGCCTTCGGCGCGTTCGATGTGATGGGCACCCAGGTCGCGCATCACTTCCAGCACGCGCGTTTCCTGGCCGGCATCGTTCAGCGCGACGGCCAGCAACATGCCCGCTTTGCGCGGCTCGACGTAATTTTCGCCGCCCTCTTCCGCTTCGCCTTTTTCTTTCATTTTGCTGAAGCTGTACAGCGAGCCGACGTGCGCGCCGACCAGGCCGCCGATGATCGGGCCGACCGGACCGGTGACGACCGAGGTGGCCGCGCCAATTGCCAGGCCCACCGCACCGCCGGCGGCGGCGCCTTCCAGCACGCCTTCCGGTGTTTCCTTGG
This sequence comes from Massilia sp. TWR1-2-2, assembly GCF_049897565.1. Taxonomy (NCBI): domain Bacteria; kingdom Pseudomonadati; phylum Pseudomonadota; class Betaproteobacteria; order Burkholderiales; family Oxalobacteraceae; genus Massilia; species Massilia sp. TWR1-2-2. Next base: position 37,552 of record NZ_JAFCWM010000021.1, read on the forward strand.
CGCCCGGCGACTGCAGGTTGTCGCCGCCGATCGGCGTCATGTCGTGCTGACCTGGCTGGTTGACGAAAAAGCCGCTGATGTGCTCGTCACGAAAGCCGGCACCGACCAGTTCGCTGCGCGCCCGGTCGATTTCTTCCTGCGTCTGAAAATGACCTGCAATAATTGTCGACATGCTGTATTCCTCCTGCATTAATGATGTGGCAAGCATGCGCCACCCTGCGCACAAACTCTGTTCGCCAGCGTACTTAGCACGCCGATCGCCTAGCGCCACTGGCCATAGCCGGCCTCTTGCTCCGGGACAGCGGGCGGCGCGTCCTGCCACTCGCGCGGATCGACACGGTAATATTTCTGGAATTCGGCAAACAGGGCCGGGTGATGCTCCGCCATCTGCCACGGTTTTTCGTAGAACGTTTCGGTAGCGACGGCGAAGAACTCGGCCGGGCTGGTCGCGCCGTAGTGGTCGAGCACGCTGTGCTGCTGGTAGTAGGCGTCGCTGCGCAGGCTGGCGAAATCGCGCGACAGCACCTGCGCCCACTCGCGGTAGCGCGCCGAACTGCCCAGATAAGGGGCGCCGTTGTTGCTGCCCGACTCGCTGTCGAGCTGGTGGGCGAACTCGTGCAACACGACATTCTGGCCATCGGTCCAGTCGGACGCGCCGCGCCGCACGTGGTCCCACGACAGCACGACGCGCCCGTCGCCCCACGATTCGCCCAGCAGGTCCTGGCGCGTTTCGGTCACCACGCCGGCGTCGTCGACCTGGTTGCGCGGCACCAGGAACGCGCTCGGATACACCAGCACCGTGTCGAGCCCCGGATACACGCGGCTGGTCCGGTTCAGCAGCAGCAGGCACGCCTGGCCGGCGATCGTCAGCCGCATTTCTTCGTCGACGACCAGGCCGTCGCAGCCGACGAATTTTTTCTGATACAAAAATTGCTGTACCCGCTGGCGCAACTGTTCCTGCAGCGGCGCCGGCAAGCGCGCGTAGATCGGGATGTTGCGGCGCAAGATATCGACGTGCTGCGGCGGCATCGGCCGGCCAAGCGCGCGCTTCAGGCGCCAGCCCGGCGCCAGCATCGCGGCGACCAGCGCCAGCACGATGACGACAGTGACAATCAGCGCTTGCATCGGCGGCTCCACGAGGGCGAAGTCGGTGACATGGGTGGCCTTTCTGTGAGCGAGGGAAAAGACAGGCACGGCCTGCCACACTCGCAGCAAGTGGGGATCGTTATTGTATTTTCAATCAGGAGAGCGAAGCGGAGGCGGCCCGGCAAACCGGCGCAAGTTGGTCTGGAAGGCCGGGTCGGACAGTGCCGACCCGGGGAACTACCGGTAAATCGTTACGCGTGGTCCTTGTTGGCGGACGGCGCCGCGCCGAACAGCGCGGCCACCAGCGGATCGCGCGCAACCGGGCTGCGGTTGACGCGGATCGCATAGTGGGTGTCGTCGGCCAGGATGTGGAAGTGGCGGCCGGTGCCTGCCATGCTCTGCTCGCGCAGGCCTGGACGCTCCTTGCGCGGGGCGGCGCCTTCCCGCTTTGGCTGCACGATGGCGGCGAGGAATGCCTTGACCCGGTCAGGATCGGGCGAAATCTGGTACACCGCCTTGCCGAGGTAAGTGGCGGTACCTTCGATGTAGCGTGCCAGTTCGATCACGCCGGCTTCGCGCAGGTCGCGGATGTATTTGCGCGCGCCGGACGGCGAAAACTTGAGGAACCAGGCAATTTCGTCGGCCAGCATTTCGTGAGTCGACAGTTCGCCTATCAGTTTTTGCATGTTTTCGATGCGGCGCTGGGTTGCCGAGGTCGAGCGCACACGCTCGATCGGTGCCATCGAGATCGGCGCCCGTTCAGTCGGCTGTGGCGCGATGCGCTCGATCAGGGCCGAATTGCCGGAATTGTGCATTGCGCCCAGGTCGCCTTGCTTTGCGTTATGGTTTGTCGGTGCATGCATGTTAAGTGCTCCATGAAAGAGATTGTTCATTGGTCCGGGATCGCGTCGGTTATGGTGTTTGACCAGCACAACAACATCGCGGTTCCCCTTACGTTGTACCCAGATTGCCTGTGTCATGGACACTGGTCTGTGCGCCATCGAACATTTTCATATGATTCATGTTTTGGCGTGTAAAAAGGGCGTTCGGGCAATTGCACTGTGCGTTGGCGTACAGATCGGCGGTACGTAGCTGTTTAAGATGGGGCCGTTCGCGTGAAATTGCGTGCGCATCGATACAGATGTCATAACTTATATAGAGGACCCACCATGAAAACTACCCTGCTCGTAGCAATGTTCGCCGTTATCGGCCTGACCGCATGCGAAAAAACCACCGTCAACCCACCTGCAACGACCACCGTCGTAACCCCAACGGTTGAAACGCCGGTTGCCGTTCCTGGCCCAGCAGTCGCAGTGCCTGTTCCAGGTCCTGCGGGCGCGCCTGGCGCTCCTGGTGCCCCTGGCGCCGACGGCAAAGCCGGTGAGCCTGGCAAAGCTGGCGACACCGTCATCGTCGTTCCCGAAAAAACCCGCTAAGTAACTGCGGCCCCTGTGCGGGGCTGTGAATTGCAAAAAGCGCCGCCGCGGACTTGGTCCGTCGCGGCGTTTTTCTTCGTCGACATTGCAAAAGAGCTAAACTTGCGGACCTGAACCATTAAAGCGTTACCTATGCGAACCCGCCTGCTGCTGCTTTGCCCCCTGATCTCGCTGATGCCGCTACCGGCCAGCGCCGGCCCGGCCGGCTCGGACGTGCTGGTCGACTTTCTTTCCATCCCCGGCAGCGCCGGCCTGGGCGCCATCCAGCGGCGGGCGTACTCGCCCTACCGCGGCGCCGCCGTCAGCCAAGACCTGGTGCCGCTGTACATGTATGAAGGCAAGCAGGTCTACCTGCACGCCACCCGCGCCGGCTGGAAGCTCAGCGAGCGCGCCGAGCACGACCTGGAAGTGTTTGTCGACTACCGCTTCGAAGGTTTTCCGGCTGACCAGACGCCGCCGCTGCTGCAGGGCATGGCGCGCCGCAATGCCGGCGTCGACGTCGGCATCGCCTACCGCAAGCGCAAAAGCTGGGGCAACCTCGACGTCGAAGTGCTGCATGACGCCAACAACGCCAGCCACGGCACCGAAGCGCGGCTCGGCTACAGCCTCGACCTGCAAAACGGCCGCTTGCACCTGCGCCCAAGCGTGGCGATCGCGCGCCGCAGCGCCAATCTGAACAATTACTACTACGGCGTGCGCGCCAGCGAGGCGCGCGCCGACCGGCCCGCGTACTTGCCCGGCAGCGGGGTCGACTGGACCGCCAGCCTGTACGGCTACTACGAGCTGAGCCAGCGCTGGCGCCTGCTCGGCGGCATCGGCGTCACCCGCCTGTCCGACGGCGTGCGCCACAGCCCGGTCGTCGAGGACAAGCTGCAGCCGAACGCGATGGTCGGCGCGGCGTACGACTTCGGCAGCCACAAGCCGTATTCCGAGCCGGGCCTGCCGCTGCACCTGAAGATTTACGGTGGGCGCGCCACCGAGTGCAACTTCCTGCCGGCCGCGACGTTCCGCTGCGGCTCGACCCGCACCCCGGACGACACGCGCATCTGGGGCTTCGACGTCGGCCGCCCGCTGGTCGAGCGGGTCAACGGCTGGCCGCTCGACTTTGTCGGCTACATCGGCGTGCAGCTGCACGACGAACGCGGCCGCGCCGCCGACCGCGTGCAGCTGGACGCCCAAATCAAGGCGTACTACTATGGCTTCCCGTGGAGCGCCGCGGTGCGTACCCGGGTCGGCTTCGGCGCCGGCTTTTCGATGGCGCAACGGGTGCCGCTGGTCGAGCTCCAGGACCAGGCCCGGCGCGGGCGCGACACCTCGCGCTTTCTCAACTATCTCGACCCTTCGCTCGACGTCAGCGTGGGCGACCTGCTCGGCTCGAAGCGGTTCAAGGAAACCTACCTGGGGATCGGCATTTCGCATCGCTCCGGCATCTTCGGCGCCTCGCAAATTCTCGGCAATATCAATGGCGGCTCGAACTACTTGTACGGCTACATCGAGGCGAAGATGTAAATTGGCGCGCCAGCGCAAAACACGGCGAGACGATCGCCAAGATACGGAACTCCCGAGACAAATCTTCGTCCAACATCTCCGATGGCTGAAGAACAATTTATTCTTTTAACGTTACGGGAGTTTTCTGTGAATAATTCAAAAAAAGTTGCCTTGGCAGCTGCGCTGCTATGCTCCGCCGGGATCAGCCTGGCACAAGAAATCAATCCGTCCTGGTATATCCAGCCGGGCGTGGTCGGCGTGAAGGTAGACCGCGAGTTCGGCTTGGACGAGCGCGACTATGGAGGCGCCGTCAAGTTCGGCAAGCCGATCTCGCAGCGCTGGGATATCCAGATCGGCGCCAGCCACATCCGCGCCGAAGATGGCGGCACCGACTACAAGCAGACGCTGGTCGGCGCCGATGCGCTGATGATGCTGTCGCGCAAAAACTTCCGTCCGTTCATCCTGTTCGGCATCGGCGCCCAGCGCGACAAGCTCGAAAGAACGCTGCTGCGCCGCAGCGCCACCTCGCCTTTCCTGACCGCCGGCCTCGGCTTCCAGTTGGGCTTGTCGGAGCAGTGGTCGATGCAGGCTGACCTGCGCTCTGTGCGCGGCTTCCTCGACCGCGAGGATTTCGGCTTTCGCCGCAGCAATAACAAATACCTGACGGTCGGCTTCAACTACGCCTTCAACAAGCCGGCGCCACCGCCACCGCCACCGGCGCCGCCGCCACCGCCGGAGCCGGCCGTCCAGCCGCCGCCGCCGCCACCAGCGCCGCCGCCGCCGCGCTTCGAAAAGGTCACGCTGTCGGCAACCGAACTGTTCGGCTTCAACAGCGCCAACCTGACGATGCCGCAGCCCCGTCTTGACGAGATCGCCGCGGCGCTGCAGGCCGATCCGAGCATCACCGACGTCGACATCGTCGGTTACGCCGACCGCCTCGGTTCAAGCAAGTACAACAAGGCGCTGTCGGAAAAGCGTGCAAATGCCGTGCGCAGCTATCTCGTGTCGAAAGGCATCGAAGGCGGTCGCCTGAAAGCGTCTGGCCGCGGCGAAGAAAATCCGGTGGTGCAATGCGATCAGAAGAAACGGGCCGAGCTGATCAAGTGCCTCGAGCCGAACCGCCGCGTTGAAGTGGAACAGATCACAATCGAGAAACGCGTACAATAAGTACAACGTTGCAATAGACCTCTCAATGGGCCCTGCTTGGGCCCATTTTTTTTGGAGACAAGCATGATCGATGTGAAACAATGGATCCCTTTTTCGGGCCGCGTGCTCAACGTGCTGCGCTGCGCGGTGAGCGAATGGTTCGACCATCGCGACGCCAGCCGCGGCGCTGCGCTGGCGTTCTACACGCTGTTTTCGATGGCGCCTATCCTGGTGCTGGTGATCGCCGTGGCCGGCTATTTCTACGGCGCCGAGGCGGCCCAGGGCCAATTGCTCGGGCAACTGCGCGGCTTGATGGGCGAAAAAGGCGCTGAGGCGATCCAGCTCGTGCTGGCCGGTGCGCGCAACGAGGAAAGCGGCTTGCGCGCCACCATCATCGCCACCGCGCTGCTGCTGTTCGGCGCCACCAGCGTGTTCGCCGAACTGAAGGACAGCCTCGACGAGATATGGGGCGTGCCGAAACCGACCGGCCCGACCTGGTGGGAAGTGCTGCGCACGCGCCTGCTCTCGTTCGGCCTGATCCTGGTGCTCGGCTTTTTGCTGATGGTTTCGCTGGTGGTCAGCGCGGCACTGGCGATCCTGGAAAATTTCGTCGGCGGCTTGTACAAGGACGCCACCGTGATCCTGTCGTGGATCGCCTGGCTGATCAGCTTCGGCGTCATCGCGGCGCTGTTCGGCGTCATCTACAAGCTGCTGCCGCGCATCAAGCTGTCATGGCGCGACGTTACCATCGGCGCGCTTGGCACGGCGGCCATGTTCGAACTGGGCAAATTCCTGATCGGCCTGTACATCGGCAACAGCGGCGTGGCCAACAGTTTCGGCGCGGCCGGCTCGACCATCGCGATGTTGTTGTGGGTGTACTACTCGGCGCAGATATTTTTCCTTGGCGCCGAGTTCGCCCGCCAGTACGCGCTGCAGCTAGGCAGCCTGCGCCACAAGCCGGCCGACGAAACCGGCGCCGACAACAAGGGCGCCGTGCGCGCCGGCTAACGGATCTGCACCCGACCCTATGGCCACTCCGATGTCGAGCGACGAATTGCAGCGCATTGCGGCCTACATCATGCCGTCGCTGCCCGCGTGTGCCTCGGATCTTGGTTTTCTTTTCGGCACCCGCCATGGCGTCCCGGAGTTTTGCACGGTAGCGCAACGGCTCTGGCAGAAAGGCATCTTTAACCGGCTGTTGATTTCCGGTGGGCGGACCGGATCAATGCCGCTGGCGGAGGCAGACATGATCGCTGAGCGACTGGTCGGGCTCGGCGTGCCTGAAACCGCGTTCATCCTCGCGACGGCGGCAACCAACACCGGCGCGAACGTGCGCTTCGGCCGCGCCAGGGTGGCCGAGGTGATGGACCTGGCGGCAATCCGCAGTGTCGTCGTCATCGGGAAGATGTGCTCGACCCGACGCTACCTGATGACCATGCAGCGACACTGGCCTGGCGTGCGCTTGTCGGTGTGTCCGGTGAACTATTTTGGTATTCCTGACGAGCTTTGGCACGAGCACGCGGAGTTCCGAGCCCGCGTGCTCAGCGAATACGACAAGATCCGGCGTTACCTGGCTGAAGGCTTTCTGGAAGAGATAAACGGTTGCCCGGCATATCCGCCGCTGGCGCCGCGTCAGTCTGTCTAGACAGTATCGGCCCAGCTTACTCGCCCAGCAGTTCGGCCACCACTTCCATGCCTTCGACGCGCTCGGCGATGACCTTCAGGATCACCACCACCGGCACGCCCAGCAGCAGGCCCCAGACGCCCCACAGCCAGCCCCAGAACAGCAGGCTGACGAACACGGCCGCCGGATTCATGCGCGCGATGCGCCCGGTCATCCAGGTAGCGACGATGGTGCCGACCAGGGTGGCGATCGCCAGCGAGGCGCCGGCAACCAGCAGCACCATTCTCAGCTGTTCGAATTGCATGAGGGCGACCACGCCGGTGGCGGCGGTGATCAGGATCGGCCCGAAGTACGGCATGATATGCAGCAGGCCGGCCAGGATGGCCCAGGCGCCGGCGTTTTCCAGGCCGATCGCCGACAGAGCCAGCCACATCAGCAAGGCCAGCAGCACGTTGGTGACGAGCAGCATGAACATGTAGGCCTGGATCGACGTGTTGATGTCCTCGAGGATGTGGACGGTGACCTTCTTGCGCGTTAGCGAAGGGCCGGTCAGCTTGACCAGCTTGCGCTTGAAGGTGTCGCCGGCCAGCAGCAGGAAGAACACCAGGAACACCACCATCGTGGCCTGGCTGACGAAGGTGACCATGCCGATCGAGCCGGCCAGCACCCAGTCCATCACCTTGAAACCGCCGCCGCCGGCAGCGGCCGGCATGGCACGGCGCGCGGCGGCGCGCGAGGCGTCCGAGCCGACGTTCGCGGTGGCGCGTTCGATCTCGCTGGCGGCGGCCTGCATCTGCTGGATCGTGCTCGGCTGGCCGCCAGTGTTGTCGGTCAGCAGCTTGGTGACCTTGTGCGTGATCGTCGGCAGCTCGTCGACGATGTTGAGGATCTCGCCCTGCACGCGGTACAGCACGCCAGCCAGCACGGCCAGGATGAATACGGTGACGAGGGTGGCGCCGATGACGCGCTTGATGTGCAGGCGTTCGAGCCATTGCACGACGGGACTGAGCGTATAGGCGATGAACACGCCCAGCAGCAGCGGCACGAGGAATTTTTCAGACCATTGCAGCGCCCAAACGAAGGCGACGGTGGCGATAACGCCGAGCGCCATGCCGCGTGCGTTGACATGCATGGGGATTTTGACGGAGTGACCAGGAGGAGCAATCTCGCCATCGTGCGCGGCGACGCCGGCGGAGACGATGACTGATTCATCCTTGGCAGGCGGCAGGTTCAGATCTGCAAGTTTCATTGGAGACTTTACAAAGTGCGCCGACCATATCGCCGACCCCGGGCGGGGCCGGCGCGGACGGTCTGTTATTTAACGCGGACGTCGTTCTTTACCGATACTACACCCTTGACGCCACGGGCGATTTCGACTGCTCGCTGGGCATCTTGTGGCTGGGCCACGAAGCCGGACAACTGGACGTCGCCCTTGAACGTTTCGACGTTGATCTCGGTCGCCTTCAGCGTCGGCTCGTTGAAGATCGATGCTTTCACCTTGGCGGTGATGACGGTGTCGTCGATGAACTCGCCAGTGCCTTCCTTGGTTGGGGTCGACGCGCAACCGGCCAGGGTGGCGACGAGCGAAGCGGCAAACAGCATGCTGGCAAAGCGGCGTGGGAATTTCATGTTGGACTCCTTGGGTGGTTGGTCAAAAAAATCTGTTGCATGCTCGGGATGAGCTTACTGCGGGAACTGCTATTCAGTGAATTACTTGCCGAAATCGACCTTGGCGGTGGCGACACAGCTGTCCTTGGCCGCGCCGGCAAAGGCGTCGCATTTTTGCATTGCAACCTTGTACTGCGCGGAGCGCTTGTCGTCGCGGGCGTCGGTGCGCGCTTCAATGGCGCGCTTGTCGGCCTTGGCATCGGCCTGGGCCGCGATCAGGGTCGCCTTGGCCTGGCTGACGCAGACATCGCGGTCGTTGCCGGCGAGCGCGCCGCACTTGGCTTTATCGAGGTCGTAGTTAGCGTCGGCAATTTTCATCCGCGACGAGGTGTAGGCCTTCAGCGTGTTCTTGTAATAGGCGCCGGCTTCTTCCTCGGCACGCACGCGCGCCGCTTTCGCTTCGGCGACGCAGACATCTTTCGGCGCGCCGGTGATGGCGTCGCACCTGGCGCGGCTGGCCTTGTAAGCTGCGGCAGCGCCGTCCTTGGCTTGCACGTAAGCTGCCTTCGCTTCCGCCGTGGCGGCGCTGGCGCTACCGCTCCAGCACAGCGCGGCGGCGAGCAGGACGATGGCGTGGCGAGGTGTCAGGCGTTGTTTCATGTTACGGCTCCAATAGGTAATTCGGTTGATTACCGTTTTACGTGGATTGGCAGCCCCCATCTGTTCGCTGGCGAACACATCATTATTTATTCCCGCCGCGCTGCCATTTTTACAACAAAGTTTGCGGTCACGCCTATCCCCCTCGCCAAACCGGCATCCAGAGCGTGTATTTCGTAAAATATCAAACTAACACCAATCAGTGCGGCACCGCACAGACCGTAGAAATGTTGCTGACTATCCTGACGTTACACATTTGCCAGGAGAACAATATGAAATCCACATCCACCATCGCCGCACTGATCGTTGCCAGCACCGCAGTTCTGAGCGGTTGCGCCACCACCACCTCGACCCCGTACAACAACGGTTACAGCCAGCCTGGTTATAACACCAACGTCTCGTCGGGCTACGGCACGATCGATTCGATCCAGGTCGTGCGCGGCTCGGGCGGCACGTCCGGTAGCGGCGCCGTCGTCGGCGGCCTCGTCGGCGCACTGGTCGGTAACCAGGTCGGTAGCGGCTCGGGCCGTACGGCAGCGACCGTCGCCGGTGCAGTCGGCGGCGCAGCGATCGGCAACAGCGTCGAAGCAAACCGCAACAACAACGGCCAGGACATGTACCAGTTGAACATCCGCATGGACAACGGCGAATACCGCAGCATCACCCAGGACAGCGTGTATGACCTTCGCGTGGGCAACCGCGTGCGCATGGTCGACGGCCGCGTCTACCGTTATTGATTTGCCGGCGCGCCTTCGGGCGCGCTAGTTCCCGCCGGGATTACCAATTTAGATTCATTTTAGGAGCTCCCCATGGGAACCATTCTGCTTGTCGTACTTATTCTCATCCTGATCGGCGTCCTGCCAACCTGGGGCCACAGCCGCAGCTGGGGCTACGGCCCGGTCGGCATCACCGGCATACTCGTCATTGTGCTGATCATCATGCTCCTCACCGGGCGCTTGTAACAGCACTCGCAAGACCGGCCGCGCGCCGGTTTTTTTTCGCCGTTTTTTTCACTGCACGCACATACAACAACAATAGGAGCTGCCATGAATCTGCCTCACCGCTCGACCCTGAGTACCGTCGCCGTCGCCGCCGCCTGCGCCGCGCTCGCCCTTGCCGGCGCCGCCCACGCCCAGGTCACGCCCGAATCGACCGACTCGAACGTGCCGCCGGCGACCGCCCAGAAGCAGGCGCGCGAAATCGCCCAGGGCGATCCGGCGCGCTGGTTCCGCGAAGACGCTACCGCGGCCCAGCGCCTGCGCACCTTGCAAAAGGAAATTGCCGCCGGCCTGCAGGAAGCCCAGGGCGCCTGCCGCAAGATGGCCGCCGGCGAGCGCGCCGGCTGCATGAAGGAAGCGCGCGCGACTTACCAGCAAGAAATGGCGGCGGCCCCCTCGCTGGCCTCAGCCGAACGGCGCTAGTCGGCCTGGCGGCTGCCGGCGTCGTGGCTCGGTAATTCGTGCACGACGACGGCGGTGTCGTCGGTAAACGCGTTGAGCCAGCCGGCATGCTTGAGCGCGCGAAGCGCGTCCCGGTAGCCCTGGTCCCAGCGCCATTCGATCGACCCCTTTGAAAAATTGACGTCCTTGGCCGCCATGTTCCAGTCGCGGCCGGCGTAAGGCAGGCGCACGATGTGCATGGTCGAGCCGACCCCGAGCGCGGCCAGTTCGGCGCGGTCCGCTTCACTGTGCTCGCTGGCCGGAACCCGCGCATACAGCTCGCGCAGCTTTTGCTGCATGCGGTGCGCGTTGACGTAGTCGTCGATGTGGCGCGTCGAGCGCGACGCGTACGTCACATCCTTTTGCCGCGTGTTGACCTGGTCCATCGTGACCGGCTCGCCGCCCTTGGCGCTCCACAAGTCGACCATGAAGCACAGCGTGTCGCCTTCCGGCAGCTCTTTCAGCACCGACTCGAGCGGGGTGTTCGAATACAGCCCGCCATCCCAGTACAGCTGGCCGTCGACGCGCACCGGCGCAAATGCCGGCGGCAGGCTGCAACTGGCGCGCACGTGCGAGGCGCACAGGTCGCCGTCGACACTGTCGAAGGCGCGCAATTCGCCCGTGGTGACGTTGATCGCGTTGACCGTCAGGCGCACGCCGCCTTTTTCGTTGAGGTAGTCGAAGTCGACCAGTTCTTCGAGCGTGGCGTGCAGCGGTCGGGTGTCGTAGAACGACGCGTCCTCCGGCGGTACCGTCATGCCTAACGGGAAGCCGCTGAAATAGCGCGGTGCAAAAAAGCCCGGGACGCCGCGCACAAAGGCGTCGGCGGTGTTGAGCATGATGCTGCGCCGGCGCTGATCGTCGCTGACGTTGCCCATGTCGACGCTGTCGGGATGGGCCACCCGGTCCCAGAACGCTTTGACGCGCTGGAGCCGGTCGTGCTTGTGATTGCCGGCGATCAGCGCGGCGTTGATGGCGCCGATCGACGTGCCGACGATCCAGTCGGGCACCAGGTCGTGTTCGTGCAAGGCCTGGTAGACGCCGGCCTGATAGGCGCCGAGCGCGCCGCCGCCCTGCAGCACCAGCACGATGCGCAGATTCTCGGGGTTGAGTGAATTCTTGTTGGCCGTCATCGTGGTCCGTTCAGACACACCGCGCCGCTGGCGCGGCACAGGTTAAAAAAAACGGCGCCGAATCTGCGATTGCGACGCCGTTCAAGCCCCACCATATCTGCTTTCCGGCTTTGCTGCCGGAATCAGATGCGGCGCCGTGGCATTGCCGCGGCCGCCGCACGATTCACGTCGCCTGTTTCAGGCGGCGCTGCTGCATGTACCAGCCGAAGCCGGCCATCGCGACTGCCAAGGCAATGCCGGCGATGCCCATGCGGCGGTTGCGGAAGATGCGCACGGCCGTCACCAGGATCGGCGCCAGCGTGGCCATGCTCGCGCCGGTCGGCTTGAGCAGGCTGTCGACGCGCGAGCGCACCGCCCACGTGGCGTGGTCGAGCGCCGAGTGAAACAGCACTTCCGGCCGCGCCGCATGCTTGACCTGCGCCTTCACATGCACCAGCGCGACGCGGTAAAACTCGCCTTCGCGGATCAGCTGAGCCTTGCGCTCCTGCATGTCTTCCTTCGGCGCTATCACTTCTACAGTTTGTGTTTCCATGCAACCTCCGATATTCGTGACTGCCGTTACAGCAGCATGTCGCGGTCGTTCTTAAGTTCTTTCATCGTTTCCGGGAACGCCAGCTTGCCCTGCTTGAGCATGGCCAGGCCCTTGAACACGAGGATAGCCGTTATGGCGAGGAACACGGCGAACATCACCAGCAGGATTTTCCAGCCCATCGCATCCCATGCCAGCGCCACCACCATGGCGGTGCCGTACAGGATGGCGAAGCAGATGGCCAGCACGGCGCCGGCAAACAAGGCCACCAGCTCGATGGCGTGGTTGCGCACTTCCGTCAGTTCGATGGCTGCCAGCTCGACGCGCGACACGACCAGGCCCAACAGGTTCTTCCCCAGGCCGGTCAGTCCACTCATCAGGCCGGGACCATGAACGATAGTTTCAGCTTTTTCCATGGCTCCCCCGGCTAAGATTATTTGCGGCCCAGGATCACGCCGAGCAGCAGGCCGACGCCGGCCGCCGCGGCGATGGTGCGCCATGGGTTGTCCTTGACATAGACATCGGCCGACTGCGCCAGTTCCTTGCCCTTGACCATAGCTTGACCTTGCACCTGGCTCGCCTTGCCCATTGCAACGTCGAGCATTTCCATGCCGCGCCCGCGCAGTTCTTCGGCCTTTTCGCCCGTCAGGGCGGCAGCGGCGGTCAGCAGGGTCTGGGCATCCTTGACCAGCGTCTTGACGTCGGCCGACGCGTTGTTCATGGCGCCATTGACGGTGTTGGCGGCGGCGCTGGCGGAACGGGTATTGTTGTCTAACATGATGAACTCCTGTTGGTGGGTGAAAAAATTATTAAATGGTTTTAGGCTGGCATCAGGTCGTGCATGTCGTCGGCGTGCTCTTCTTCGACGGCCATGATCCTGACCAGCAGGTCGCGCGTGGTCGGATCCTTGTCGCCGATCGCGGCGATCATCTGGCGATACGATTCGATCGCCACACGCTCGGCAATCAGGTTAGCGCGGACCATCGCGCCGACATTGTCCGAATCGTCATACTCGGCGTGGCTGCGCGCGGTCAGCGTGGCCGGATTGAAGTTCGGCGAACCGTTCAGCTGGACAATGCGTTCGGCCAGCCAGTCGGCGTGCTCCTGCTCCTGGGTCGCGTGCTCGAGAAATTCGGCGCGCGCCTGGCCATTGCCGGGGCCGCTAACGGTGTAGTAGTGGCGCTTGTAGCGCAGCACGCACACCAGCTCGGTTGCCAGCGCGTCGTTGAGCATGGCAATGACGGCTTCGCGGTCAGCCTGGTAGCCGTCGGTCACTGCGCCGTCGTCGAGGTTGGCGGCGGCCGCGCGGATCGCGGCGACGTCAAACCCGTGAGCGAGCGGCGTTTTATTGTCTTCCATGATGATTTCCTTGTTCGGTTACGTTGATTAACGGCGCGGCGGAATTGCGACGCCTTCATTTGACAGCACGATTTCGACGCGGCGGTTCAGCTGCCTGTCGCCAGCCGAGACATTGCCGGCGACCGGATAGGCTTCGCCGTAGCCGCGCATGGCGACGCGCTCGCGGCCGATGCCCATGCCGGTCAGCGCGCTGGCCACCGACGCGGCGCGCCGCTCGGACAGCTCCTGGTTGTGTGCCGAACTGCCGGTACTGTCCGTAAACCCTTCGACCAGCACGGTGCGGTTCGGGTTCTGGTTCAGTACGTCGGCAAGCTTGCGCACGTTATTGACGCCGTCGGCCGTCAGCGTCGCTTGGTTGGTGGCAAACAACACGTCGCCGATGGTGATGATCATGCCGCGTTCAGTCTTTTTCGCCTGCAGATCGGCCATCTGGGCTTCCAGCTGGGCGGCGCGCGCCTGTGCTTCGCGTGTCTGGGCTTCGGCACTCTGGGCGGCGCGGGTGGCGTCGTTGGCCTGGGCCTGGGCCGATTGCGCATCTATCTTGGCGCGGTTCGCTTCCATCTTGGCGCGCTCGGCGTCCATCTTGGCGCGGTCCGCTTCGGCGGTGCGCGCTTCCAGGCGCAGCTGGTCGCGCTGGCGGCCCGAATTGGCGATGTCGGCTTCGGCTGCCTTCTGGCTGGCGACCTGCTGGGCGGTGGCGATCCTCTGCTTGGCCAGGTAGGCCAACTGGTCGATCTGCGCCAGGCTCTCGCGGCGCGCCGCGGCGGCGTTGGCGGCGTCCAAGGCATCGCTGGCCTGCTTGAATTCGAGCGGCGCGTAGCTCGACACTGCCGGATTGCTGTTGGCGGCGACGAACTCGTTGCGCGCCTGGTCGAGCATATTGGTGGTGGTCGGCGTGGAGCTGCAGGCGGCCAGCATGACGGCGCTGGCGAGGATGGTGGCTTTAAAAAATTTGGCGTTCATGTTCAAGTCCTTGTAGAAAGCGCGTGCTGTGCGCAGGGTCGATTTCGAGTTGTTGTGCGGTCAGTCGGCGACGGCCGCCCTGCCCGGCAGCGTGTTAGCGGACGCCGTTGGCGCGCTCGACTTCGTCGCGCAGGATGCGCAGGTCGGCGTCGAGGGCATTGGCGGCGGCGTTCGCCTTGGTCGAATTGGCCTTGCTCTGGGCCAGCTTGGCGTCGGCTTGCGCTTCGGTCGCCAGGGTGCGCGCCAGGGTGTAATCCTTGGCCGCGAGCGCCTCGTTGGCGCGCATCATCTTCGAGCGCGCCGCGGTGATTTCGGCCGGGGCCAGGTCGGCCGCGCCGGCGCTCACTGCGTTCTCGACCGCATTGCGGGAGACGGCGACGTCGGCCGTGGCAGGCGCTTTTTGCGACGTGCCGCAGGCAGCCAGCGACAGCAGCGCGCCGGCGCACACTACTTTGAACAACTGATTGGTCTTCGTTTGCGTGGTCATGGGTTCTCTCCGGTGGCAATTAATTGATGTGATATTAACGTTATATGCTGTTTCTTTGTTAAGCTCGGTTCGCTGACGCACATAGCAATGTGTCCATTCCACCGGCGCTCGGTGCGTCAGCGCACATCGACAACTTGTCCTTTGCGCTACGCTGAGCGCTTCATTTCAGCCACACACCGAGGATCGTCATGCCTGACCGCCAAGAGCCCAGCAGCGTCCCGCCTGCTTCCCGCGCGACCTCGCGCACCACCAAGATCGGGCTGACTGTGCTCGGCCTGCTGGTGGCAATACCGGCCATTGCGCTCGTCATCTTGCTCAATTACGACTGGAACAAGGCGCGCCCGTGGCTCAACGCCAAGGCGAGCGACGCGATCGGGCGTCCGTTTGCCATCAACGGCGAGCTGACGCTGCAGTGGGAAAAGCCGGCCAACAAGATTGCCGGCCACGATACAACCTGGCGCGACCATATTCGATGGCCGCACTTGATCGCCAACGACGTCCACGTCAGCAACCCGGTCGGCCTGCCGGCGCGCGACACGGCCAGCGTCAGCCAGCTGTCGTTCTCGCTCAATCCGTTTTCGCTGCTGCACAAGACCATCGCCATTCCGACCTTGCGCTTCGAAACGCCGAAAATCGACCTGCTGCGCAATGCCGACGGCACCAACAACTGGACGTTCGAGCGCGACGAAAAGAAGTCCGAATGGAAGCTCGACCTTGAACGGGTGGTATTTACCAAGGGCGTCGTGCACGTGGCCGACGCGGTCGAAAAAGCCGACATCACCGCCGACGTCGACACCATCATCGACAAGACCTACGGCATCAGCTGGAAACTGCGCGGCAACTACCATGGCGCCCCGGTGACCGGCGGCGGCAAGGCCGGCGCGGTGTTGTCGCTCAAGGAAAGCAGCGTGCCCTACCCGATACAGGCGGACTTTCGCGCCGGCCCGAACCGCGTCAGCGCCGAGGGCACCATTACCCGTCCATCGAAACTGGCGGCCATCGACCTGAAGCTCAAACTGGCCGGCCCCAGCATGGCGCGCCTGTACGATTTCACCGGGGTGCTGCTGCCGGAAACGCCGGCCTTCAGCACCGAAGGCCGCCTGATCGGCAACCTCGACGAAAAAAGCAGCCGCTGGACCTACGACAAATTCAAGGGCAAGGTCGGCAGCAGCGACCTGGGCGGACATCTGGAATACCAGACCGGCAAGCCGCGCGGCATGTTGACCGGCAACGTGGTGTCGCAGCAGCTCAACTTCGCCGACCTCGGGCCGGTGATCGGCGCCGACTCGAACGCCAGCAAGACGGCGCGCGGCGTGGCGCCGGTGCAGCCGGCGGGCAAGGTACTGCCGGTCGAAACGTTCCGCACCGAGCGCTGGAAAACTGTCGACGCCGATGTCAAATACTCGGCCCAGCAGATCGTGCGCGAAAAGCAGCTGCCGATCAGCAAGCTGAGCACCCACCTGATCATGAAGGCGGGCGTACTGACGCTCAATCCACTGAACTTCACGATCGCCGGCGGCAACATGGTGTCGAACATCCGGCTCGACGGCAGCGGGCGCGACGGCAAGGATGCCATCAAGGCCACCGCCAAGGTCACCGCGCGCCACATGAAGATCAAGGAGTTGTTCCCGACCATCGAAAAGGTGCAGGCGACGGTCGGTGAAATCAACGGCGACGCCCAGCTGTCGGCAACCGGCAATTCCGTCGCTACCCTGCTCGCCGGCGCCAACGGCGAAGTCAAGACGCTCATCAACCAGGGCTCGGTGAGCAAGCTGCTGCTCGAGACGATAGGGCTGAACGTCGGCAATATCGTGCTGACCAAGCTGTTCGGCGACAAGCCGGTGCAGCTCAATTGCATGGCAACCGACTTTGCCGTCACCAACGGCGTGATGCAGACGCGCGTGTTCGTCATCGACACCGACGAAGCGGTCATTACGGCCGACGGCACCGTCAACCTGTCCAACGAGCAGTTGAACCTGACGATGCGCCCACAAACGAAGAGCCTGCGCATCTTCTCGCTGCGTTCGCCGCTGCACCTGCAAGGCACCTTCAGCAAGCCCGACGTGTCCGTCGACAAGGGCGTGCTGGCCATGAAAGCGGGCGGCGCCATCGCGCTGGCCACGGTGGCCGCTCCCATCGCCGCCCTGCTGCCGCTGATTAACACCGGCCCTGGCCAGGACAGCGCCTGCGGCAAGCTGCTCGCCGACGCCCGCGTCAAGCCGGTCGCGCCGCCGCCGGCTGCCCGCGCCCCCCGTTAACACGTCAATACGCACCTCCGCCGGGGGCTGTCCTGTTCGCAACACTTGTGTGCGTTGCCGAACAGACCAGCCCTCAAGCAGGCTCTACTCTGTGACCTATCGGCTCAGGTGTTGAACGCACCGCCGCAACCAAGAACAACAATCCCCACCAAGGAACCCACATGAAAAACCTGAAAATCGCCAGTACCCTGATCGCTGCCCTGATGTTGTCGACTATTGTCGGCTGCGCCTCGACCACCGATACCAAGCACGCCACCCCAGGCCAATACATCGACGACGTCGCCATCACCACCGGCGTCAAGGCAGCCATCCTGAATGCCCCGACCTTGAAAGTGTCGGAAATCAACGTCGAGACCTACAAAGGCGTTGTGCAACTGAGCGGCTTCGTCAGCTCGGCAGAGAACATCGCCACCGCATCGTCGGTAGCACGTTCGGTGAACGGCGTGAAATCGGTCAAGAACGACCTGCGCCTGAAGTAATACATAATAATTAGTTAAGTAATAAGCAATACCCCAACTCACCCAAGGAGATACCACATGAAGACCATCAAACAATTCGTAGTAAGCGCATCGCTGATCACCGTGGCCCTCGGCCTGGCTGGCTGTGCCGGCATGTCGAACCAGGACAAGAACACTGCAATCGGCGCTGGCGCTGGTGCAGTCGTCGGCGGCGTATTGACCGGCGGCAGCCCAGTCGGCACCGTTGGCGGCGCTGCCGTCGGCGGCATCATCGGTAACCAGGTCAAGACCACCAAGTAATTCGTGGCGGTAGACAGTAAACAGCGCCCCGCTCGACGGGGCGCTTTTTATTGGTGGCCCTAAATAGCGCAACCGCTAGTGTCAAATGGTAGTAATGTGTCACTCGGATATTTCATTTTTGCATTAATATTGCTGGCGACCATCGCAGCGCCAGGTCAGAATCACATGAGCAACGAAGGGAACGCCGGCGCTGGCGAATCTGCCAGCCCCCCAGCAAAGCAAGTTCTGCACGAACAGGAAGTGGCGGCGCTGCGCGCCACCATTGGCCAGTTGGTGGACATGATCGCCAGCCATTCCGCCAACGACAACCAGTCCGCCGCGTTTGCCCAGCTGGTGCGCCAGCTGCAGGATGCCAACGAACACTTGGTGCTCGCCAACTTCGGCGCCCAGGACCGCCAGGCCGCCGCCGAAGCGACCAACCTGCGCCAGAGCGAATTTTTATCGATGCTGGCACACGAGTTGCGCAACCCGCTGCAGCCGATGGCCATGGCCAACGAATTGCTCGCCAAAGTCACTGACCTGCATCCGACCGTGGCCAAGGTGCACGGCGTGTACGCGCGCCAGATGGTCCACATGGTGCGGCTGGTCGACGATCTGCTCGACGCCTCGCGCGTCAACAGCGGCAAGATCGTCTTGCAGCTGGCTCCGGTTGTGCTCAACGACATCATCTCCGATGCCGTCGAAATCAGCCGTCCCGGCATCGAACGGCGCTACCAGCAGTTGCAGGTGCGCCTGCCGGCCGCCGCGCTGGTGCTCGACGGCGACAAGGTCAGGCTGGCGCAGCTGGTTTCGAACCTGCTCATCAACGCTAGCAAGTTCACCCATGAATACGGCCGCATCGAGATCAATGCCAGGCGCGTGGGCAACACCGTCACCGTCGAAGTCAGCGACGACGGCGCCGGCATTCAGCCCGAGCTGCAGCCGTTCATCTTCGACCTGTTCACCCAGGGCTTCCGTTCGCTCGACCGCGCCCAGGGCGGGCTTGGCATCGGATTGTCGCTGGTGCGCACGATCGCCCAATTGCATGGCGGTACAGTCAGCGTGACCAGCGCCGGCAGCGCCCAGGGCAGCATGTTCAGCGTCACCTTGCCGTTGTCGGCTAGCACCGACCAGCGCGCGAATGCCGCCGCGCTGGCACAGCCGGCGGCGCCGTGCAAGATTTTGCTGATCGAGGACAATCGCGACGCCAACGACATCCTGACCATGCTGCTCGAGCGCGACGGCCACAACGTGACGAGCTGCTTCGACGGCCCCAGCGGCCTGCGCGCCGGCCTCAGCCAGTCATTCGACTTGGTGCTGTGCGACATCGGCTTGCCCGGCATGGACGGCTATCAGGTCGTCAGCGCACTGCGCGCCGCCCTTGAAGAGCCGCGTCCCTGCTTCGTTGCCACCACCGGTTACAGCGACAGCGACCAGCCCGACCGCGCCAGCGAGGCCGGCTTCGACCATTACCTCGTCAAACCGGTGAGCGTTCCGGCGCTGACCCGCATCATCGCCGCGCATGCCACCCAGCTGCGCATCCCGTCCCAACGCCGCGACGACCCGACGGCGTCGTCAAAGAAATACTGAACTATGGCTACCACCGATCAACAGCGACATTTCATGATCAGCCAGGCGGTGCGGCGCGTGCCCGGCTCCGACGACGACGTCGACCTGCGCCTGTGGGACAACCTGGCGCTCGAGCTGCGCGTCATCATCGGCGAGCGCGGCTTCGAGTCGCTGTACGCGCGCAGCCTGCACCATGCCGCCGCCGCGTTGCCGTGGCTGGCGACGCAGCCGCCGCAAAGCGGCGATCCATTCACGCTGCTGACCTCGCGCCTGAAACAGCGCCCGGCGGCCGAAGCGCAAGTGGCCAGCGCCGCCCTGCTGAATATCTTCATCGATACCCTGATCATACTAATTGGCGAACTTTTGACCTACAGCATCCTGCGCAAGGCATGGGGTGACGACGTCGTGAATCAAGCTGCAACGGAGCACCGAACATGAATAAAGTGAGTATCCAACGGCTGGCCACGGGCGTTCCCGGGCTCGATGAATTACTCGGCGGCGGCGTGCCCGAGTTTTCGTTCAACCTGCTGGCCGGCACGCCCGGCAGCGGCAAGACGACGATGGCGCACCAGATCATGTTCTCGCTGGCCAACTCGGAGCGGCGCGCACTGTTTTTCACCGTGCTGGGCGAGCCGCCGCTGAAGATGCTGCGTTACCAGCAGCAGTTTCCGTTCTTCGATGTCAGCAAGATCAACGAGTCGATCCGCTTCGTCAACCTGGCCGCCGACTTGCTCGAGGGCGACTTCGACCGGGTATTGGCGCGCATCGAGGAAGAAGTCCAGGCCTTCAAGCCAAGCCTGGTGTTCGTCGACTCGTTCCGTTCAGTGGTGCAGTCGGCCAGGGCGATGGACGCCGGCGCCGGCGGCCTGCAGCACTTCGTCCACCAGCTCGGCATGCAGATGACGAGCTGGCTGGCCACCACCTTCCTGATCGGCGAATACCTGGCGCCGGAGGCCGAATCGAGCCCGGTGTTTACCGTCGCCGACGGCATCTTGTGGCTGTCGCAACTGATTCATCGCGACGCGCTGGTGCGCAAGATCCAGGTCGTCAAGATGCGCGGCCAGGCGCAGAGCCTGGGCATCCACACGTTCCGCATCAGCGACAACGGCCTGGAAATTTTCCCGCGCGCGGTACTCAAGCCGGCCGGCAAGCAAGTGCGCATCGCGTCCAACGAGCGTGTCTCACTGGGGGTGCCGGAGCTCGACAAGATGATGGGCGGCGGCCTGCCGGCGGCGTACTCTCTGCTGGTGGTGGGACCATCCGGCTCCGGCAAGACCGTGCTGGCGACGCAATTTCTGGCTGAAGGTGTGCGCGTCGGTGAACCGGGTGTCATTGCCGCGTTCGAGAAAAGCCCGAACCAGCTGATGAGCCGGCAGCTCGACGACCTGATCGCCAGCGGCGCGGTGGGCGTCATCAATACCCGCACGCTCGACCTGTCGCTCGATGAAATCCTGCACGACCTGGTTGCCATGATCGCGCGCATGAAGGCCCGCCGCGTCGTCATCGATTCGGTGTCCGGCTTCGAAATGGCGCTCGCGTCGATGTTCCGCGAAGACTTCCGCGAATCGTTGTACCGCCTGGTGGCCACGCTGACCGAGATGGGGGTGACGGTGTTGATGACGGCCGAGGTGGAAGACCGCTACCAAGAGTTGCGATTCAGCTCGTACGGCAACGCATTCCTGGCCGACGCCATCGTCATGCAGCGCTATGTCGAACTGAAGGGCAAGCTGCGGCGCGTCACTTCGGTCGTCAAGATCCGCGGCAGCGCGCATAGCGACGAGTTCCGCTTCTACGACATCGGTGCCGATGGCATCCGCATCGGCGACGACCTGCAGCAGTACCAAGGTATTCTGGCCGGCACGCCAACGCTGATCGGTGCGGGCGGCGAACCGGCCTGATGTTGGTCTGCAATCAGGCGCCGGCGCTAAGCCAATGGCAGAGGCGAAGGTCTAAAAGCCAAGTGTACTGACCCGGACCAACCTTGCTTTACTGCTCCGCTCGTACGTTTGTCGGTACAGACCCCGTGCCCGCTCTGTCTGATGGCGGTACCTGCCCGCGTTGCCCTCCTCATGCCGCCCCTTCTACACATAGTCGAGGTCGTGTCTGAATGGCAGACCTGGCCCCTTGTTCGCAGAAGCAAAGTCGGCTTGCCGGGTGCGACCCCGGCTATGTGCCCCCAGCTACGTTGATGCCGCCGCCGAGCCCGATCAAATCATTCTGAGCTTCACGAGCCACCGTCACGTCGGCGGTCTTCCCATTCAGCAATCAACCCGTTCGCAATCAATGCAAACCCCGCGATGAGCGAAGCGACCCAGAAGTTGACATTGAAGCGGTAGCTGCCGACCGCTCCAGCGACTAACGCGATGACAAGCCAAATCAAGATGTAGAGCAGCCTTTTCATCACGGGCACCCGCATGTTGCCGCGCCGACTAACCATAAGGGTCAACCATCGAAAGAGGATTGCCATCGACATATGCATAAGTAGTGATGCCCCCATCAAGCCCTATCGGATCGCTCGAGATGAAGCGCGCCAGGTTCGGCAAATAATAGCGTGCGTGGTAATAATACAGCCCCGTGGCGTCGTTTTCTCGTCCAGTTACTGGAACGGATTGCGGACCGCCGCGTCGGCAATCGTATTTCCGTACGGATCGTAGGTGTACTCGACCACCTTGGCGCCTGCCGCATCGACCAGCCGGATTGTCGATCCGAGCGCATCGGTCAGGTAGGTCAGGATGGCCGCGCTCTGGCCCGATCCGCTCAACTGCGCAAACACCTCGTCGACGCCGGCGCCGACATAGCTCGCCTTCACATTTGACGCGTCGTTGTTGGCGCTGGCGGCGCCGACCGGCTCTTGCACGATGTTCGATCCGTCGTAGACGTAGCCGTTGGCGACGCCAAACGTGATGGCGGCAAGCTGCCCGGCGTCATCGTAGCTGTTGTCGCCCTTTATCCCGTTCATATAGGTGGTTCGCATGCACCTGCCTGCGGCGTCGTAAGTAAAAGCAATGCTTTGCGCGACGTTGTTGTTGGCGGCGCCCGCGGCCTGGTCGATGCGGGTCAGTCGAATCGCAGACGATCGACCCACTGTTCAATCCGCGCGAGCATGGCATGCGCGACCCGCAGCCCTTGCTCGCCATCCGGCCTCATGCACCTCATGGTCGTGCTGGTCGAAGCCGCCGCTGATCCATAGCTGGCTGTTGGCAAGGACCGTGGCCGTATGCCCGGTGCGCGCAATCAGGCCGAGATCGCCGCGGTCCTGCACCTGTGTACCGGCCGGGTCGAATTGTTCGGCGCCGGTGACGACCGCGCCGGTGGCGTCGACGCCGCCGATTACCAGGATCTCGCCGTCTGGCAGCAACGTGGCGGTATGCCCGCTGCGCGCCTTGTTGAGCTTGATTTCGGCGGCCGTGGCGCCGCCGCCGCGCTGCACAATCACAGCGCCGGCGACCGGCGCCTTGTCGGGTTCCTCGCCGCCGAGCAACAGCCAGCTGCCGTCCGGCAGTTGGGTCGCGCTTTGGCCTGGCCGCACGGCTGGCTGCGGCAGCAGCACGCTGGCGAGCGCAGCGGCGTCGGGCGCGCCGGCGGGCGCGTCCTGCGACTGCACGGCGTGCATCACCCCGACCGACAGGACCAGCGCGCCCATCGCGCGGCGCGCGAACCGGGTGGAAAACTTCGGCGTGAATTTTGACATGGCGGTCTTCCTGATCGAATAACGAGCCCGTGTTAGGCCGGCATCACAGCGTCAACAACGAGTCGTAGGTCCCGCGCACGGCATGCTAGGGACTGGTCACTGCGAGATTGGCGCTGCCGATGTTGGCGCCCGCGGGATCGGCCTTGATGGCATACGTGCCGGTGGTCGGCAATACCTGCTGGGCCAAGTTAAGGTGAAAGCGGCATTGTCGCCCGCTGCGGTGCGCGGCCTGGCGCTATTCCGGCACGACGCGCAATGTGTGGCCTGCCACTCCATCGGCACCACACCCGCCTTGTTCGCTGACGACAAGTTTCACAGCCTCGGCATGGGCCTGCGCCGCCTCACCCCCGAGCTCGCCCCGGATCACGCTGCGCCCGGCAAGCGCGAACCAGCGTGGCGCCAGCGTTGATCAAACGGCCCTCACCGCCGGTGAAATCGCCGCCCTAGGCCGCTTCGCGGTGACGTTCAATCCCGCCGACATCGCCAAGTTCCGCACGCCCAGCCTGCGCAACGTGGCGATGACCGCGCCCTACATGCACGACGGCAGCGTCGCCACGTTGGAGCAAGCCGTTGAACTGGAGTTATCTTACAGAAGCGCTCAAGCGGATCGGCCGTTAATTCTTACGCCGCTTGAAAAAGCGGACCTGGTCGAGTTCCTCAAGTCACTGACCAGCCCGCCAATTGCGCGCTAGCAATCAGACGAAGGCGGTGGCCAGCGCCGCTTCGCCCGCTTCCTTGACGATCTCGTAGCACTTGCACGAGGCCGCGGCCAGTCCGGGCAGGTCGAGGATCTCGATATTGCCGCGACTGTAAATGATCAGGCCCTGCTGCTGCAGCGCGCTGGCGGCCTTGGTGACGCCGACCCGCCGCACGCCCAGCGCGTGCGCCAGAAATTCATGTGTCAGGTGAAATTTGTCCGATTGCAGGCGGTCGCGCGTGATCAGCAGCGACCGCGCCAGGCGCGCCTCGAGCACGTGAAAGCGGCTGCACACGGCAATCTGGATCGCCTGCGCCAGCAAGGTGTCGGTGTAGCGGTACAGCACCCGCTGCAGCGACGGATTGCGGGCGAATTCGGTGCGGAACTGGGCGCTGTCCATGCGGCTGGCAATACCGGCGCGCTGCACCACCGCGCGCACCTGCGCCAGCTGATGGCCGAGGGCGACTGTGGCGCCGAGCATGCCTTCGCGGCCGACCAGCCCGACCTCGAGCGTCATGCGCCCTTCGGCAACGCCGAGCAGCGATACCAGGCTGTCGTGCGGGAAATAGATATGCTTGAACGTGTCGCCCGGCTCGCACAACACATCGCCGACATCGATCTGCACCTGCTGCAGCATCGGCGCCAGGCGGGCAAAGTCGTGGTCGGGCAATGCGCCCAGCAGACAGTTGCCGTTCTTCTCGGCATCCTCATGGGCAGCGGCGAAAGTCACAGGTCCAGCGCGGCTCGGTTGGGTGTGTTGAAACATTTTTTCTCGTCGGGTGGCGATCGTGTAAGAAACCATGTGTCAAATGGAACGCGATTACATTTACAAACAATTTGATTCAGCGTAGCGGCAATAAACATGAAAGTATGTACGGTGACGCACGGATAACCCCCAAGTTCACAGGGAGAATGGCGCCATCAACGGACCTAGTGCTCGGTCCGTCTGGCGTCGGAATCGCCTGGCGACGAGAACAAACTCACACCAAAAGGAACCACCAATGAACACACCGCTGACCCACAACACTGCACCGAAACATCATCCGATGATGATCATCGCGGCCATCGCCATCATCCTGTTCTGCCTGGCCGGTACCGCCGCCATCATGGGCTGGATCCCGTCGTCGATCGGCGGCACGCCGGCCAATCGCGGCGAGCTGACCGAGGCGGACCGCCTGGCGCTGGCATCGAAGATGCAATCGACGACGCCGTCGCAGCAGCTGGCCGCCCTGCCGCCGCTGCCGGCTGCCCAGCCGCAACAACTGGCGATGGCACAGGTCGAGCCTCAGCCGGTCCAGCAATATCAGCGCGCACCGGCGCAGAACTACGCACCGGCACAGAATTACGTCGGCGATACGGATGCACCGCGCGCCGCGCCGCGCCGCCCGGTCCAGCTCGCTGCCGCCGACAAGCCGGCGAAGAACTGGTGCTCGAACTGCGGTAACGTCGAATCGGTGCGTGAAATCAAGACCCGCGCCCAGGGTAGCGGCGTTGGCGCAGCCGGCGGCGCGATCCTCGGCGGCCTGCTCGGCAACCAGGTTGGCGGCGGTCACGGCCGTCAGCTGGCAACCGTCGCCGGTGCAGTCGGCGGCGCCGTGGTCGGCAATCAGGTCGAAGGCAACATGAAGGCCACCACCAGCTACGAAATCCGCGTGCGCCTCGACGATGGCTCGTCGCGCACCTTCCACCAGCAGCGCGCGCCCGGCTGGCGCAACGGTGACCGCGTGCGCGTGGTCAAGGGTGTGCTGCGCTCGGTAAAGTAATACCGCGGCGGCCCTGGCCGCCCTCCTAGCCTCAAAAACAACGCCATGCGGCAATTTGCGCATGGCGTTTTTTTTCTTCGATGCAATGTGTGAGAACGAACAGAGTTGCTTTGTAACAAGCCTCAGAATCGATTCATTCCGTCATGGGGAACAATTTCCCGCTCCGAATCGACAAGGATCGAATATGAACAAATTGACCTGGATTGGCATCATCGTTTGGGGACTTTTCGTCGCCGGATTCGGTCTAACTGGAGTCAGCGCGCCGCCACACGCGGTGAACGTACAGCCGCAGGACGTCTTGTTCCTCATCGTAGGCGGGATGGTCACATGCCTCATCGGCACCGTCGGCCTGTTCGGCATCATGGGATGGATGCCGGGTATGCGAGCTGAGCAAAAAAGTTATCTTTAATGTACGCCAGCGTACGGAGAAACTGAAGAGAACTCGCGATACTGGCTTCACGACGAGACAGTCGTTACACCAACTAACAAGGACGCCATCATGCTTTATACAATCGCAATCATTCTCCTGATCCTGTGGGTACTTGGCTTGGTCACCTCCTACACCGTCGGCGGCTTCATTCACATCCTGCTGGTCGTCGCTGTCATCATGATCCTGGTTCGCCTCATCAGCGGCCGAGGTATCTAGCGCACCGTTCATGCGGACATCGTCGCTGATGCCCGATCCGTTTCGCGGTCGCGCTCCTTACCGGATGCAACCACGAAACGGATTTTTCATTTAAGGAGTTGAAATGAGCAACTTGCCTACTCTCACCAAAACAATCATCTGCGCTGCCGTCCTGGCGCTGGCCAGCAGCGGCTGTGCCGACATGAACCAGACGCAGCGCGGCACCGCGACGGGCGCCGGCATTGGCGCCGGCATTGGCGCGCTGCTCGGCGGCACTACCGGCGGCGGCGGCGGCGGCCGCGCGGCCAAGGGCGCCGTCATCGGCGGCGCCGCCGGCGCGCTGATCGGCAACGTCTGGTCCAAGCGCATGGAGCAGCAAAAGCAGCAAATGGAACAGGCCACCCGCGGCACCGGCGTACAAGTGAGCCAGACGGCCGACAACCGGCTCAAGCTGGACATCCCCAGCGACGTCTCGTTCGACACCGGGCGCTCCGACATCAAGCCGAATTTCCGTCCCGTGCTGGAACGCTTCGCCGGCACGCTGAACGACAACCCGGCGACCACCGTCACCATCATCGGCCACACCGACAGCACCGGCGACGAGGCCATCAACCGGCCGCTGTCGATCGACCGCGCCGCCCACACCCGCGACTACCTGGCCATGCGCGGCGTGTCGCCGAACCGCATCTACGTCGACGGGCGCGGCGAACGCGAACCGATCGCCTCGAACAACGATCCGGCCGGCCGCGCGCGCAATCGCCGCGTCGAGATCTTCGTGGCCGAGCCGGCGCCGCGCGGCTGACCGGCCACCGCTCGGCAACGCCGTCCAGGTTCGGAGCTGGGCGGCTTTTTGCGTTTGGGGAAGATCAACGTGGAGGCAGTGCCGCGGGCGCATATTGGCATGCGTATCGGCAAGATTTCGAGCCGACAATTCCGAGGCTCGCCATGACCCCCGACGCTACCGCCCCCGCCGCCAGCGAACCTGCCTGCGCCATCTGGAACCCGTCCGCCGCTGCGCGCTGGAGCCTGGTGTTCACGCCGGCGTTCGGCGCCTTCATTCATATGCACAACTGGCATTTCATGGGCCAGCCGCAAGAAGCGGTGCGCGCGCGACGCTGGTTCCATGCCAGCCTGGCGCTGCTGATGCTGCAACTAATTACCAGCGCACTCAACGCGCGGCTCGGCAGCGAGCCGATGCTGCTGCACCCGGGCGGACTGCTGTTTTTTTTGGTGTGGTATTTCGGTGCTGCCCGCCAGCAGGAACGGCTGGTGAAGGCGCGCTACGGCGCCAGCTACCAGCGCAGGTCGTGGGACAGCGTGCTGATGTGCGCGGTGGTGGCCGGCGCCGCCTATGCCAGCACCAGCGCGCTGCTGTCGCTGCTGCTGGACGCCACCACCTGACCCGAACGGCCGCCGCGGCGGTTTTCCGTTATGCTCTGGCTCCAGTCCATTCGCAATTTTCGGAGCCGCCATGAATATCCGCCTCGCCGCCATCCTCGCCATCGCCGCCCTCGCCGCCCAGCCGGCGCTCGCCCAGAACATCAAGCCGGGCCTGTGGGAAACCAATAACAAGATTGGCGGCGGCAAGATGCAAGGCGCGCTCGCCATGGTGCAGCAGCAGATGCAGAACATGAGCCCGGAGCAGCGCAGCAAGATCGAAGGCATGATGTCCAGCCAGGGCGTGGTCATCAGCAACGACGGCCTCGTCGCCAAGGTGTGCGTTACGCCGGACATGGCCGCCAAGCGCGAATTGCCCATCCAGCAGCGCACGAATGGTAACTGCACCTTCCAGCCTGATCCGCCGAGCGGCAACAAGATGACGTACTACTTCTCCTGCGCCAACCCGAAAACCCTCGGCGAAGGCACCGCCACCTTCCTCAGCCCGACCTCGTACACCTCGACCACGAAGGTGACCACCACCGCCACCGGCGCCAGCGAAACGGTCAGCATCGATTCGACCGCGCGCTGGGTCGGCGCCGAGTGCGGCAGCGTCAAGTAATTAATGCTGTTCCATATAGGCGAAGTAACGGTCGCGCGCCAGCGTGGCGACCGGTCCGACCGCCAAGGTGCGTTCCTCGTAGCGCACGCACGGCGTGACCTTGCCGAAGTTGCCGGTATTGAAAATCTCCAGCGCGCTCGACAGTTCTTCCGGCTTCACCGTGTGCTGCTCGACCGTCACGCCCGCCTCCGCCAGCAGCGCAATGACACGTGCGCGCGTGATGCCAGCCAGGAATGTACCGTTCGCAGCCGGCGTCACCACGGTGCCGTCAGCCGCCACCAGGAACAAGTTGGCCGTGGCGAATTCGGTGACATTGCCTTCGCTGTCGAGCATGACGGCGTTGTCGAAGCCGCGCTGCTGGGCGTCGCGCATCGCGCGGCTCGAGTTGGCGTATAGCGCAGACGCCTTGGCGTCGGTCGGCGCCATGGTCGCATCAGGTCGGCGCAAGCCCGACAGGCACGCGGCAAATCCGCTCCACGGCGGCATCGGCGCGTCGAACAGGGTCAGCGCGAAACTGCTTTTCTCGGCTACCGGCACCAGGAACCCGTCAGTGCCGAACACCAACGGGCGCACGTACAGCTCGGCGTCGGCCGGAAACTTCGCCACGCCTTCGTGCACCAGCGCTTCCATCTGGTCGACCGATAGCGGGCAGCGCAGGCCGAGCGAGACGGCCGAGCGGGTGACGCGCTCGAGGTGCAGGCGCAGATCGGGCATGTGGCCGCGCACCGAGCGGGCGCCGTCGAAGACGGACGAGCCGAGCCAGACGCTGTGGTCCATCGCGCCAAACAAGGGCGTATTACCCTCGGTCCATTGTCCGTTGAAGTAAGTCAGGTGCATGGTCTATCCTTGATGTGGAAGCCCCGCAAGTTTAACCGATGTGGCCCAGGCAGCCGTGAAGCGGCGGGCGCAACTTCTAATCGGGGTCAGACCCTGGGTCAGACCCAGGTCTGACCCCGATTGAAAAAAGCATCCGGCGGCTTGGTACGCTACCGTACAAAGTTCCGAGGGCCATCCGCCGTACACTGTGGCCTTTGTTATCAGCAAGATTGAACTTTCCATGCTTTCGACACTCGAGCGTATCGATTCCGACTCCGGCCGGATCGACCTGCTCATCGACCTGATCGACAAACTGCGCCCGCGCCATCCGAGCCAGGGCGAGGTCACGTCCGCCAATGTGCGCACCTTGACGTTGCTACTGAAGGGTAATCCCGACCTGGCCGCGCGCCTCGGCGCCTCGCTGTGCACGCTGCTCGAGGAGCGCCGCCACGCCAGCCTGTACACCGACATCGGCATCCTGTCGAACGACGGCTTCGTCGTCGAACTCAAGCGCCGCATCGCCTACCGCCTGCTGCCGCCGGCGCTCGACGACGCCTACCTGAGCGACGCCATCGACCAGGTGCTGTATGTCGACACCGATTACCGCTGGGTCAACGCGGTGCCGGCGGCCGACTGGCTCGAACTGTTCGACGTGGTGGCCGCCGCCACCCCGCGCGAGCACCGCGGCGTCGCCCAGCGCACCATCGTGCTGGGCATGCTCGACGCGATCCGCACGCTGTCGTGCCGGGTCTGCGCGCTCGGCCTGGAGCCGCGCCTGATTCGCAGCAATCCCGATATCGAGACCTTTCACTCGCCGTTCCTGATGCAAAACATCGAGGTCAACGCGTATCTGGACGGCTACGCCCGGATGCTCGTCGACGGCCAGGGCGCGCCGGAAGACGCGCGCCACCTGCTGGTCATGCTCGACCAGTGCGATACGGCGCTCGGCAAGATCCGCAAGAACGCCGCCAGCCAGGGCACCAGCGTGGCGCTGACCTATCTGCTGGTGGCGTTGGCGCAAAGCATCGACCGCCTGCGCAAGCTGCTATTCCTGGTCGACGTCAGCGGTGAGCTGCCGAGCGCACCGACGGTCGACCTGGTGGCCGTCGCCATCGAGGCCACACCGCCCGCCGCGGCGCCGGTCAGCCTGCGCCGCGCCGGCGCCATCGCGCTGGCGCAGGAGCTGGTCGAAGCGCACAACGCCAAGTACGAACTGCGCGGCCTGCTTGCCGCCAATATCGACCTGTTGGCGCGCAACGTCACCGAGAACGCCAGCCGCACCGGCGAACACTACATTGCTGAAACGCGCGCCCGGCTGCGCTACATGTTCCTGTCGTCGGCCGGGGCCGGCGTGGTGGTGGCCTTCATGGCGCTGTTCAAGACATTGATGAGCTACGTGCGCGCGGCGCCACTGGTCGAGTCCTTCCTGTTCAGCATGAACTACTCGCTCGGCTTCATGCTGATCCACGTGATGCACCTGACGATTGCCACCAAGCAGCCGGCGATGACGGCGGCGCGCATTGCCGCCGCCCTGTCGAGCAAGGACGGGCGCCATATCGACCTCGACAACATGGCCGAGCTGGTCAACAAGGTATTTCGCACCCAGTGCGTGGCGGTGCTGGGCAACCTGGCCACGGTGATCCCGGTCTCGTGGGGCATTTCGATGCTGTGGCAACAGGCGTTCGGCGCCCACCTGGTGACGCCCGTCAAGGCGATGCACATGCTGCACGACATCGACCCGATCCACAGCCCGGCGCTGTGGTACGCCGCGGTGGCCGGCGTCTGCCTGTTCGTCGCCGGCCTGATCTCCGGCTACTACGACAACAAGTCGCTGTACACGCGCATGGCGCAGCGGGTGCGCCAGCTGCGCGGCCTGGGCCGCCTGCTCGGCCAGCAGCGCCTGGCGCGCCTGTCGGTGTACCTGGAAAACAACCTCGGCGGCCTGATGGGCAACTTCTTTTTCGGCATCCTGCTCGGCACGATGGGCACGCTCGGCTACCTGCTGGGCCTGCCGCTGGACATCCGCCACGTAACGTTTTCGGCGGCGAATTTCTCCACGGCGCTCGTCGCCCTCGATCATCGGGTAAGCTTGGAGCTAGCGGTCACATCCGTAGCAGGTTTCCTGTCGATCGGTGCGGTAAACCTGCTGGTCAGTTTCGCGCTGGCGCTGTGGGTCGCGCTGCGCGCCCGTAAGATTCGTTTCGAGCATGGCATTTTATTGTTCAAGTCGCTGGGTCGGCGTTTCCTTGCCGCTCCGATCGATTTTTTTATCGGGCCCAAGGACATTGCGTCCAGCCAGCCTGTCGCTGACATACCTAAGGGATCGACATGAGAAGTAAGCGCAGCGGAAAATGGATATTGGTGCTGACGCTGGCGTGGGCGGTGGCGTCGTGCGCCACGTTGCCGGACGTGGCCAACGTGGAGGCGCCGGCCAAGCCGGCGCCTGCCGTTGCCAGCGCCAACGGCATGCTGCAGACCAGGCAGGCGGCCGCCTTGCTGGCCAAGCGCTGGGCCCGCGCCACGCCGGACATGAAGGCGCTGGCCTTGCTGGAGGAAGCGGCAACCGGCGTGCCGCTGATAGCCGGCAACAAGGTGACCCTGCTGTTCGACGGCCCGGCGACGATAAAGGAAATGATGGCGGCGGCGCAGGCGGCCAAATCGAGCATCAACCTCGAGACCTATATTTTCGACCAGGATCCGGTCGGCATCGAGTTCGCCGACCTGCTGATCGAGAAACGCCGCCAGGGCGTCATCGTCAACGTGCTGTACGACAGCGTCGGCACCTTCGGCACGCCGCAGGCGTTCTTCGACCGCATGAAGGCGGCCGGTATCTCGCTCGTCGCGTTCAACCCGGTCAACCCGACCGCGCGCAAGGCGAAGTTCTGGGAAATTAACAACCGCGACCACCGCAAGCTGATGGTGGTCGACGGCAAGGTCGCGTTCACCGGCGGCATCAACATCAGCAACACCTACGCCAACAGTTCGTTCTTCGGTTCGCGCCGCACCCCGAACAAGGAAGACGGCCGCAAGGTCGGCTGGCGCGATACCCACATCAGGATCGAGGGCCCTGCCGTCGCCGCGCTGCAATATTCGTTCGTCAACATGTGGGTGCGCCAGGAAGTCGGCGAACTGCCCGACGCGCCCTACTTCCCGGCGCTGGCGCCGGCCGGCGACAAGGTCGTGCGGGTGCTGGCGACCGATCCGGACAAAGGCTTCGAGATCTACAAGTCGCTGGTGCTGGCGATCCAGGAAGCTAAAAAAACGATCCACATCACGTCGGCGTACTTCGTGCCTGACAAGCAGATCGTCGATGCGCTCAGCGCTGCGG
Organism: Massilia sp. TWR1-2-2; assembly: GCF_049897565.1. NCBI lineage: Bacteria > Pseudomonadati > Pseudomonadota > Betaproteobacteria > Burkholderiales > Oxalobacteraceae > Massilia > Massilia sp. TWR1-2-2. Next base: position 69,990 of record NZ_JAFCWM010000021.1, read on the forward strand.
CCAGGCGCGGCGTCGACGTGCGCCTGGTGCTGCCAGGCGTGACCGACCACGGGCTGGTGCTGCATGCCGGCCGCGCGTTCTACGACGAGCTGCTGGCCAACGGCGTCAAGATCTTCCACCTGCAGGTGGCCGTGCTGCACGCCAAGACCGCAGTCATCGACGGCACCTGGTCGACCATCGGCTCGGCCAATATCGATCGCCGCAGCTTCATCCACAACTATGAGTTGAACGTCATCGTGCTCGACCCGGCGTTCGGCCAGGACATGGAAGCGGCCTTCAACGAGGACCTGCGCGATTCGAAGCCGGTCAGCCGCGAGGAATGGAGCCGCAGGCCGTGGGCCGACCGCATCAAGGAATGGGCGTCGCGCTTGACGGAGTACTGGATCTAAGGCCTTCACCTCCGTTTCGACGTCATCCTCGCGCAGCGGAGAGTCATTTCTGCCGGTGGCAGGAATGACGGCATAAGAATCAGATCCCGGCGGCGAACATGCCGTCGGTGTGCGCCGCCCACACCTCGCCGCTGCGCATGAACTTCTCGGTCTTCATCAGCGAAAACTGCTTGCCCAGCACGTCCCAGCCGTAGCGGTCGACCTCGACCTTGCCCGACTCTGCCCGCAACACGTTGAACGAATTGACTTCGCCGCGCCCGCGCGTCGACGTCGCCGTGCCGGCCTGCACCACCAGCGCGGCGTACTCGCTGATCGGATAGCGGTCGGCGGTGCTGTTCGAGTGGCTCAGGTGCAAGTGGCCTGCCAGCAGCAAGTCGACGCCGCACTCGGCAAACTCCTTCATTGCCATCGGCGCGCGGTCGACCAGGTCGTCCTCGTCTTCCGTGTGCGGCAGGTCGAACGGATGATGGGTGACGACGATGCGGGTGATGTGCTTGGGCAGCCCCGACAGCTGCTGACGAATCTTGGCCACCTGTTCCTCGTTGACGCGGCCATCCTTGAACGTCAGCGAACGTGCCGTATTGACTCCCAGCACCGCAATCTCGTCGTCGATATGGATCGGGTCGAGGTCGGTCGTGATGTAGCGCTTGTAGCGGTCGAGCGGCTGGAAGAAGCGGCGAAACACGTTGTACAGCGAAATGTCGTGGTTGCCCGGCACGATGATCTGCGGTCCCGGCAAGGAGTCGAGATAGTCGCGCGCCGCTTCGAACTGCTCGCTCTTGGCGCGCTGGGTCAGGTCGCCCGACACCACCACCACGTCCGGCGCGATGTTGGTGACGAGCGTGCGCAGCGGTTCGAGCAATTCTTCGTCGACCTTGCCGAAGTGCAGGTCCGATAAATGAACAATAGTGCGCATAAGATTTTCCTTCTTAGTGGGGTACGATGACCGTCAGCGCGGCCGGCATGATGCGGTAGCGCAGCGGTGTTTTCATCAGGGTGACTTCGCCATCGGTAGCTACGCGCAGGTGCCGATGGCGCGTCGCGATGTCGAACTGCTCGGACAGCATGACGTCGAAGTCGCGTTCCTGCGCCAGCTTGCCAACCAGCGCGCGAAACGCGAAGCGCAGCAGCCCAAGCCGGCCGGGACGCTGCGCCACGTACAGGCTCAGCTTGCCGCGGTCGAGCCGCTGGCGCGCGCCGATCGACAGCCCTTGCATGATGTATTCATTGTTGCCGATGAAAACGAATGGGGTCACGCGCGCGTGTTCGGCGCCGTCGACGGCGAGCTTGACGTTAAGGAAAGGATAGCGCCGCAGCGCCGCGATGGTCGCCCACACCGCCGCCGGCCACTTGCCGCGGCCGAGCCGGTGCTGCTGCTTTTCGCGGTGGCGCACGATATCGGGATACAGGCCGAGGCTCGAGTTGTTCAGGAAGATCCGGTCGTTGACTGCGCCGACGTCGACCTGCACGCGCCGGCCGGTGGCGATGGTGCGGATCGCCTCGTCGAGCACCTGTGGAATGCCGAGGTCCCTGGCGAAGTGGTTCAGCGTGCCGAGCGGCAGCACGCCGAGCGCGGCGCCGCTGCCGGCCAGCACCGACGCCACCGCATTGATGGTGCCGTCGCCGCCGCCGGCGACCACGGTGTCGACGCCGCTGTCGATCGCCTGGCGCGCCGTTGCGATCATCTCCTCGCCGCTGTTGGCCAGCGTGATGTCGGCGTCGACGCCGTGGCTGGCGAACTTGGCGCGCAGGTCGCCGACGGCCTGCTCGTCGTGGCCGGCGCCGGCGCCGCCGTTGATGATCACTGCAATACGTTTCAGTTCAAACTCCCTTCGATGGCCGATTGCCGCGCGGCGCGAATGGCGCGTCGCCGGCGCAGCGTCGACACGCCGGTCACGCACACGGCCAGCCAGGCAACGCCTTCGGCCGCCGCGGCCAGCACGTCGCTCAGGTAATGCACGCCGAGGTACATGCGGCTGAACGCGACCAGCGCCACCATCGCGCACGCCGCGCCGACGATGGCCGCGCGCGCGCGCGCGCGGCGATACCGCAGCCACAGCCAGCAGCCGATCAGCCCGTACAGCAAGGCCGCGTTCGCGGTATGCCCGCTCGGAAAACTATACGTCGCCAGCGTCAGCAGCGGCTCGTCGAAGCTGGGCCGCGCGCGCTGAAAAACATACTTTAGCAGTACATTTAACAACATGCCGCCCGGCACGACGAACAGTTCGGCCAGCAGCCAGTAATGCAGCTTGCGGACGTAGAAGAACGCGGCCAGCAGCAGCGCCATGATGGCGCTGCCGACCATGCTGTGCCAGTGCGTGATGACCAGCATCACGCTGGTCATCGGTTCGGCGGCATGGTGGTGCAGCCAGTTGGCCAGCCAGGCGTCGAGCACGGTGATGTCGTCGCCGTCGACGACATCTTCGGCAATGCCGCCGAACACCCAGGCCGCGGCCACCAACAGCGCCAGGCCGATCGTCATGTGCAGGCCGGTTGCCTCTTGCGGGGAAAGGCGCGCCGCGACGAACCGGTGCAGGCGGGGGAACAAAATCGATAACATCGGGTCCTTGGCGAGAAAACCACACTTAAAAAATTTACTGTTTATTCGTACAGTAGCTGTGGATTTATACAGTGGTTATGCTATTCTGGAATCTCTGGACCAAACATAACTCCAACAAGGAAATCCATCATGACCACATTGAACAGCAACTTCGGCATGGAATACGCACCGACACCTTTCATGCTGCGCCTCGGCCGCCGCGAAGTGCTGGTCACGCGTGATTTCCGCAAGCGCTACTACGCTGTCAATCCGCTCATCGAGTGCGACACCGGTGTCGAGCCTGGCCATGTCGAAGTGCTGCTGATGCGCCGCTGGTTGCTGATCCTGTCGAAGGCGCACTAAGCCCACGGCCGGGGTTACCTCAGCCCTTACGTCAGGCCATGCCGCTGAGTTCGCGCAAGTACAGTACAAAAACAGATATCGACAGCTGATTTCATTCGTTCCTTTTCGGACGGCAAAGTTCTACGCTAGAGCTTCCTCCCTACCGAAAGAATTCAGATGTTGCTCAAAAAAATAAGCCTGGCATTGCTTCTCGTGCTATCGGCCCAAGCTGCATCCGCTGCCGACATCACCTTGCTCAACGTGTCGTACGATCCGACCCGCGAGCTGTACCACGACTTCAACGCCGCGTTTGCCAAGCAGTGGAAAGCGAAGACCGGCGACACCGTCACGGTCAGGCAATCGCACGGCGGCTCGGGCAAGCAGGCGCGCTCGGTGATCGACGGTCTCGAGGCCGACATCGTCACCCTCGCGCTTGCCTACGACATCGATGCTATCAGCGAACGTGGCCTGCTCGCGCACGACTGGCAGAAGCGACTCAAGCATAACAGCGCGCCGTACACGTCAACCATCGTCTTCCTCGTTCGCAAGGGCAACCCGAAGGGCATCAAGGACTGGAACGACCTGGTCAAGCCGGGCATCGCCGTCATCACGCCGAATCCAAAAACGTCCGGCGGCGCCCGCTGGAATCACCTTGCCGCATGGGGTTATGCGCTGCGCCAGCCGGGCGCGAGCGAAGCGAGTGCGCGCGACTTCATCGGCAAACTGTACCGCAACGTGCCAGTGCTCGATTCGGGCGCGCGCGGCGCCACCACCACCTTCGTCGAGCGCGGCATCGGCGACGTGCTGATCGCGTGGGAAAACGAGGCGCTGCTGGCGATCAAGGAACTCGGTCCCGGCAAAGTCGAGATCGTCGCCCCGTCGGTCAGCATCCTGGCCGAGCCGCCAGTGTCGGTGGTCGACAAGGTGGCCGACAAGCGCGGCACCCGCAAGGTCGCCGAAGCCTACCTGCAATACCTGTACAGTGACGAAGGCCAGCAGATCGCGGCGCAGAACTACTACCGTCCTGTGGTGGAAAAGTTCGCCAAGAAGTATGCCGATCAATTCCCGAAAGTGAAGCTGTTCACGATCGATGAAGTGGCCGGTGGCTGGACCAAGGCGCAGAAGGCGCACTTTGCCGACGGCGGCGTGTTCGACCAGATCTACCAGCCAGGCAAGAAGTAACGATCACCGCACACTCGCGGCAGGCTGCCGGCCAATTGGCGCCGGGGCCTGCTGCACGTGGGGCGGTGCGGCGAGGGGCGACGTTTTCAGAGCGCTGTACAGCGGGTAAACCATCGCGAAGTTCAGCGTGATCAGTGTCAGCGCGATCCCCAGCATCCACCCTCTCAGGCTCGACTCCACCGTTTTAAGGTCGTCCTTGGTCGCGAAGTGCGCTTGCTCAGTTGCCAGCCGCGTTACTTCGACGCGAATGCCCGCGCGCTCGTCGCGAACGCTCGCGAACTCGGCGCGAACATAGGTCCGCAGTTCCGATATATCCTCTCCAAGTTGCGTTACATCCTCGCGCAGCTGGCAAACATCCCTGCGCAATTCCGCCACATCCACTTCAAGATGCATCACACGTTTCTGGAGATCGAACAGGTCTTCACGCAGCTGGGATATCTCCCGCCTTAACTGCGCAATGTCACCCTTTACCACCGCCAGTTCGATTTCAATGCGGGTGGTCCGAGCGTTAATCTCTGCCGCACTCGTTCGCTCCTGCCTGGGTACGGCAAGCTCGGATTTGATACTGATGACGTCCTTTTCAAGGACCGCGAGTCGATCTTCCATCGCTGTTAGACCTGCCGCGCCGGCGCAACGTTCGTGGCCCGGCCCACCAATTGACGCTGCTCAGCCACGCCGTCTTTGTCCTGAACAGAACGGCGCGCAACGAGTCGCCAATCCGGTATCATCATGACACCGCGCCGCCGTTGCGCGTATCGCCAAGCCAACCACCTGTCCAGGAGCCCGACGCAATGACACGATTGACTGCCAAAGACTTTGATCCGGAAGTAATGAAATTGTTCGACAAGTATGTGCACGGCCAGCTCGACCGTCGTGGTTTCCTGAACCAGGCCGGCCGCTACGCCGTTGGTGGCGCTACCGCGGCAACCATGTTGAGTGCGCTGTCGCCGAGCTTTGCGGCGCAAATGGTCGCGCCGACCGATCCGCGCATCACCGCCACGTTCGTCGAAGTGCCGTCGCCACAGGGCTACGGCACGCTGCGCGGCTACCTGGTGCAGCCGGTCAACGCCAAGGGCAAGCTGCCGACGGTGCTGGTGGTCCATGAAAACCGCGGTCTCAATCCGCATATCGAAGACATCGCGCGCCGCGTCGCACTCGACGGCTTCGTCGCGTTCGCCCCCGATGCGCTGTTTCCATTGGGCGGCTATCCGGGCGACGAAGACAAGGCGCGCGCGCTGTTTGCCAAGCTCGACCAGACCAAGACGCGCGCCGATTTCGTCGCCGCGGCGCAGTACCTGAAAGCGCATCCAAAGGGAACGGGGAAAGTCGGCGTGGTGGGATTCTGCTACGGCGGCGGCATTGCCAACTACCTGCCGACGGTCCTGCCTGACGTCGGCGCGGCGGTCGCGTTCTACGGCGCCCAGCCGCCGGCAGCGGAAGTGCCGAAGATCAAAACGCCGATGCAGATCCACGACGCCGAGAAGGACGAGCGCATCCGCGCCGGCTGGCCGGCCTACGAGGCGGCGCTGAAGGCCGCCAATGTGCAGTACCAGTACTTCGTCTACCCTGGCACCGAGCACGGCTTCAACAACGACACCACGCCGCGTTACGACGAGGCCGCCGCCAAGCTTGCCTGGCAGCGGACCATCGAGTTCTTTAAGACCCGCCTCGGCGCGTAGCTTTCTGCGGCGGCAGCGTCGACAGGAAGTCGACGTCGTCGTCGTCAAGCGCGGTATCGGGCATCGACACGATCTGGTCGGTGTCGATATCGGCGCCGTCGCGCACCGACGTGTCGCGCCCGGCGCTGGCGCGTTCGCCCGTGCCGCCGGAATCGCTGTCGCTGTCGAGGTTGGCGTCGCCGATGTCGGGGCCGGCGCCTTCACCGCCGCGCGCCGAATCGAGGTCGGACGTGGTGCCGCGGTCGAGGTCGAGCAGCTCGTCGTCGCCTACCCCGAGCCGCAGCCCTGGTCCGCCGACGACATCGCTGCCGGTGTCGGACGTGTCGCTCGGCCCAAGCGCGTCGATGCCGTGGCCTTTGCCCAGACTGCGGTCTGGAGCTTCCGGAAAGTTGTCCGGATCAAGGGTGCTGCTACCGCTCATGTCATCTCCCGACAGGTTGTTAGATCATGTAGGGAGCATAACGAATTTCTTTCCTAGGCGGCGCGCTGCATGCGCTCCGTCACGTCCATCCCCACGCCCCGAAAACCGGTGAAGCGGCTGCTGGCGTCGAACATCGGCTCGCCGCTGACCTGGAAATACTGGACGCTGCCGTCCGGGTGGGTACGGCTGTAGATCAGGTCGAGAAAAGGCCGGCGGTTGGCGATGTTATCGTCGAGGACGGCGCGCTCCTCGACATTCCAGCCGGCGCCGGCGTCGACGCTGCCGCCGTCAAGGCCGATGCCGAGCATCTCGCGCACAGGTCCCGAGCATTGGTTCAGATTGCCGGCAGCGTCCTGCTCCCAGTACCAGTCGGACGACAGCTCGGTAAAGCGCTGGAAGCGCGCTTCGCTTTCGCGCAGCTCGGCGGTGCGCTCGAGCACGGTCTGCTCGAGGACCTTGTTGTAATTGTCGAGCTTGCGGTACAGCAGGCGCACTTCCAGCATGTTGTGGATGCGCGTCTGCACTTCGACCAGGTCGAACGGCTTGCTGACAAAGTCCTTGGCGCCGGCCTTCAGCGCGCGCAGCTTGTGGCCGGGCTGGGCGGTGATGACCAGCACCGGCAGGTAGCCGCCGGTCTCGATTTCCTTCAGCGCCTCGATGACCTGGAAGCCATCCATATCCGGCATCTGCAGGTCGAGCAGGATCAGGTCATAGCGGTTGGCGCGGTGCAGCGCGAGCACCTCGCGCGGATTTTGCGTGCTCGAGATGTTGGTGTAGCCGACGTTGCGCAGCACCTGGTCGAGCAGCATCACGTTCGCCTCCATGTCATCGACGATGAGGACGCTGGCGTTGAGTATTTCGGAAGGTTCAAGCATGGTCGTGTCCCAGAGATTCTATTGTCTTGATGTTCATTTGCCGGGCTCGACCGGGTCGGCCAGGCCATGCTCGGCCGCGTGGCGCAGCGTGACGTCGAGCGCGTCCATGAATTCGCGCACGCGGATCGGCTTGGTCAGGTAGCGGAAGAAGCCGGCCTCGAGGCCTTTTTCGATATCGCGCGGCACCGCGTTGGCCGACAGCGCCAGCACCGGGATGTGCGCGGTGGCCGGGTCTTCGCTGAGGATCTTCAGCGCGCCGAAGCCACTGATGCCTGGCAAGTTAATGTCCATCAGGATCACGTCGGGCTGGTAGGCGCGCGCCAGCTCGATGCCGAGGTGGCCGTCGATGGCGGTCAAGAGCCTGAGGTCGCCGCGGCGCGCGATGAGCTGCTCGACCAGCGCCAGGTTGGCCGGGTTGTCTTCCACGTACAGCAAGGTCGGCTGCTGGCCGGCCAGCCGCGCCGGCGTGCGCCGCTCGAACTGGTCGTCGATATTGCCCAGTTCGAGCGTCGGCGCCGCGGCGGCCTCGAACTCGACCCAGAACACGGTGCCGATGCCGACCGTGCTGTCGACGCCGATCTTCCCGCCCATCAATTCAACCAGCTGCTTGGTCACCACCAGGCCGATGCCGGTGCCCTCTTCGGCGCTGTCTTGCTGGCCGATGCGGTTGAACGGCTGGAACAACTGGGCGAGCTGGTCGGGCGCGAGGCCGATGCCGGTATCCTTGACGCTGACGCGCACGCGGTCGTCGCCACGCTTCACGCACTGCACCATCACCGAGCCGCCATTGGTGTTGTACTTGATCGCGTTCGACAGCAGATTGATCATCACCTGCTTGACCCGGGTGCGGTCGGCGTGCACGTAGAACACGTCGTCGAACGACGGGAACGTCAGCGAAATGCCGCGCTTGCTGGCCTGCGGTTCGATCATGCCCTTGCAGTCCTGCAGCACGTCGGTCAGCGACATCGCCTCCTGCGACATCGTCACCTTGCCCGATTCGATCATCGACAGGTCGAGGATTTCGTTGATCAGGCGCAGCAGATACCAGCCGCCTTTCAGAATCTGGTCGATCGAGCGCTGCTGGTGCGGCGGCGGCGCCGGCACTTCCGACGCCATCAGCTGGGCGAAGCCGAGCACCGCGTTGAGCGGCGTGCGCAGCTCGTGGCTCATGCTCGATAAAAATTCCGACTTGGCGCGGTTGGCTTTTTCGGCGCCCGCCTTGGCCGACTCGAGCGCGGCGTTGGTTTCCTGCAGCGCGTGCTCGAACTGCTTGCGCTCGGTAACGTCGCGCGCCGCGGCGAACACGCCCTGCAGCTTGCGGTCGCGGTCGTGGAACGTGGTGGCGTTGTACGACACCACCGTCTCCTTGCCGTCCAGCGCCAGCGCGGTCAGCTCGTAGTTGGTGACCTTGCTCTCGCGCAGCACCCGGGTGATGGCTTCGTCGGCACGGTCCGGCTCGGTGAAATAATTCTTGAACGGCGCGCCGATCAGTTCATCGCGGGTGCGCCCGGTCAGCTGTTCCATCTGGCTGTTGACGTCGCTGATGATGCCGCGCGTGTCGGTGGTGATCAGGGGATCGATGTTCGATTCGATCAGCGAGCGGGTGTAGAACTGCTGGTCGCGCAGGCGCTGGTCGAGCAGCGCCTGTTCGGCCTCGACCTGCTTGCGCGCCGAATTGTCGGTGCCGATGAGCAGGTAGCCGATGATCTTGCCGACCGCGTCACGCAGCGCGGTGACCGACACCAGCGCTGGGAAGCGCGTCTTGTCGGCGCGGATATAGGTCAGCTCGTAAATGTCTTCGATGCCGCGCGAGGCCTTGTAGACGAGCGCTTCGAAGCCGGGGCGGATCGGCGTGGCGAACTCGGCCGACAGCGCCGCGGCGCGCGTTTCGATTTCTCCGGCGTCGGAGATGTTGGCCGGCGTCAGCTTGTCGACGACGTCGGCGGCGGTGTAGCCGAGCATGCGTTCGGCGCCGACGTTGAAAATCTGGATCACGCCCTGGGCGTCGGTGGCAATGCTGGAAAAATTGGCGCTGTTGAAGATCGCGTCCTGCAGTGCGCCCGATTTACGCAGCGGCACTTCCATCATCGCCTGCTGCTTGGCCGAGCGGGTGCGGATCGCACGCTGCACCTTGACGAACAGCAGCGACAGAAACAGCGACAGCAGGATGATGCTGACCTGGATCAGGTTGACGGCGCCGGGCGACTCGACCGCATAGCTGAGCGCAATGGCGCCGACCAGCAGCAGCACCCCGAACGTGGCGCCCAGGCCGATGGCCATCAAGCGCTCGACCGACGGGTTTCTGACTATTATATTTTTCATGCAATACTTCCAGTGACCTGATACGGAGCGCTAGCCTCGGCTCGACAAGGGGACGGCGAAATCTGCGTCGTCACGCAGCCTGGCGGTGGCGCGTGTCCGACAACAGGCGGGCGAATTCCTTCTTGACGACGCCGTAGCATTCGCACACATCCTGCTCCAGGCCCTTGCGGTCGAGCACGGTGATGTGGCCGCGCCGGTAGCTGATGTAGCCGTAGCCCTGCAGGCGGCCGGCCGCCTCGGTGACGCCCTCGCGCCGCACGCCGAGCATGTTGGCGATCAGTTCCTGCGTCATCGTCAGTTCGTTCGAGCTCAGGCGATCGAGCGTGAGCAGCAGCCAGCGGCACAGCTGCTGCTCGACCGTGTGGTGGCGGTTGCACACCGCCGTTTGCGACATCTGCGTCAGCAGCGCCTGGGTGTAGCGCAGCAGCAGGCGCATCACCGGGCCGGCGCGGTTGAACTCTTCCATCAGGATAGTGGCCGGCAGGCGGTAGCCGAAGCCGCCGGTCTGCACCACGGCGCGGCTGGGCGTGCTGTCGCCGCCCATGAACGTCGAGATGCCGAGCACGCCTTCATTGCCGACGCCGGCAATTTCGGACGAGCCGCCGTTCTCGAGCAGGTAGTGCAGCGAGATGATCGCGCTGGTGGGGAAGTACACATACTGCACCTTATCGCCCGACTCGTACAAAACGTCGCCGAGCTTCATCGGGATCAATTCAAGGTGCGGCGAAAGACGGTCGAAGTCGGCGTCAAGCAGAGCTGCCATGAGGTGATTCTGGTTGGGATCTTGCTTACTAGACATTACGTGTTCCTGCGTGCTGGCAGTGCCAAATGATTCGGGCATACAGGGTAACACGCAGCTGCTATGGCACACGAATATATTGCGGTTGGGAACCACTGTCCGTTCGGTACCGAACATAGCATCCGGTACCCGCGCTGACGAGGACAGCCTATCGCTGCGGTCAGGTCTGACAATCGCACATTTTCGTCTCCACAGAGCGGGCCGACCTGTCGATTTAATGCAATACGAAAATGATAAGGCGGCCACGTCCGCGCAAGCTGGCGAAGACATCGTCGAATGTCAGACCTGACCCCAGCGGCCGGCGTAGGTCAGGCGCCGGTACGGGTCCGTCTAGAATGCGTGGCGCATCCCGAGATTCAGCGCCGATGAGCCGCGCCCGAGGGACGAGGCGTTGCCGACCGTGTAGCCGGCGCCGTTGCGGTTGGTGATGCGCGAGTAGGCGGCGTAGAAATCGGTGCGGCGCGACATCGCGTAGGTGGCGCCGAAGGCCATCTGCTTGGCGTCCTGGTTGGCCAGGTCGCGGTCGTTCTTGCGGATGTACGAAACGAGCAAGGTGGTGGCGCCGACCGGCAGCGCCATGCCGACGAGCACGTCGCGGCTGTCGGTCGACGGCGTGCTGGCCATGCCGGCGCCGTACGGATTGTCGGGATTCCACAACGGCGAGCTGCCCCGGCCGCGGCTGGCGCTGTAGGCGACGTAGGCGGTGGCGATGCCGACACGCACGTTAGCGGCGAGGATCGAATTCTTGGCGTCGGTGTTGTTGCCCATCGCCGTCGATGGCGCCACCAGCGCGACGTTGCGGTTCTGGTGCGCCGCGCGTAGCGTCAACGGGCCGTTCTCGACGCCGACCGACACGCCCCAGGCGCGGTTGGCGCGGCCGTTGCCGACGATCTCGCCGGCGCCGTAGGAAGCGGATGCCGACACGCCGTTCAATTCGGCGCTGTACAGGATGCTGTTGTCGACCCGGCGTTCGCCGCTGCCGATCAGGTTGCCCGCGGTGCCGGCCATGCCGCCCTTGAACGGGTCGCCGACGTAAGTCAGCGCGTCATATTCGAGATTCTGGTGGCGCCCGACGGTGACGGTGCCGGCTTTGCCGCTGACGCCGACATACGCCTGGCGGCCGAACAGTTGGCCGCCCTGGCCGGCGCGGCCGGTGTCAAGCTGCAGGCCCGCTTCGAGCGCGTACACGACCGACAGGTTGCCGCCGAGCGACTCGCTGCCGCGCACCCCGAGGCGCGATTCGGCAGCGACGCCGCCGTCGACGCGGACGCTGCAATGCTGGCAGCCGCGCTCGCTGACGAGGCCACCGTCGACGACGCCGTAGACGGTGGTCGAACTTTGCGCCAGGGCGCTGCCAACGCTTGCGCCAAGCAGGGCGAAAACACAGCCGGTTCGTTTCATGAGCGGGCTCCAACAAACGGGTGACGTTGCATCATGCTTACGTTATCCGCTTTTATTGTCAACCGATCTGTCGGCTATCCCACATAGCAGGCTCAACATTTCCTGCCCTTTTTATCGGCGTGCTCCGACATTACACTTATTTGTTCCCTGCTAGAAAATTAATTTACCTGTTGTGAACGTGGCAAGCGCACCGTGAACGTGGTGCCGGAGGCGTCGCTGGAACTGACGACGATGCTGCCGCCGTGGGCGATGGCAATTTCGCGGGCAATGAACAGGCCCAGGCCAAGGCTGGTGCGCGGGCGGTCGTCGCCGCTTTCGGCCGGCAGCTGGATCAGCGGGCGGAAAATCGATTGCAGCGAGGCAGGCGGGATCGTTTCGCCGCGGTTATTGACTTCGATGGTGACGGCGTCGTCGTCGGCGCGCGCGCGCACCGTCACCGGCGTGTCCTTGCCGCCGTACTGGGCGGCGTTGACCAGCAGGTTCGTGTAGAGCTGGTGCAGCCGCACGGCGTCGAACACGCCCGTCAGGTCGCCCGTCAGGTCGACGTCGAACCGGCTGCCCGGATGGGTCGCGCTGGCGTCTTCGACGGCGGCGTGGAAAATTTCGCGCACATCGGCGGCGCCCGGAATGGTCGGCATGCCGGCGCCGAGTTGGGTGCGGGTATAGCCGATCAGGTCGTCGACCATCAAGGTCATCAGGCGCGACGCGCGCTCGATGCGCAGCCCGATCGGCCCCACCTTGGCGGGCGGCGTCTGTTCGCTGGTGAGCAACTGGCCGGCCATCGACAGCGTCGACAGCGGCGCCCGCAGGTCGTGCCCGAGCACGGCGAGAAACAATTCGCGGGTATGGTCGGCGCGCGCCGAATACGTCACCACCGATTCGGCCAGCGCCTGGTCGATCGCTTCGTTAAAGCGCACCATGTCGTTGGTGGTGCTGGCCGACATCGCGCTCACCTGCGGCAGCCACAGGCGCAAGACGGTGGCGCGCAGGGCGCGAAATTCGGCGCTCAGCTGGATCAGCGAAAAATTGCTGTCGTGGCGCAGCGCGCCGTGGATCGACGCCGCGCTTGCGACAGTGGCGTCATCGTCCGGCGCCCGCCCCTGCGACTTTTCCAGCTGCTCGGCCGGGTTCTGGCGGGTGGCGATGTCGAGCGCGATGGCCTGCAAGATCCCCTTCGCGTGGTCGCGCAGCGCCAGCGCCGTCATCTGGCTGGCCGCTGGCTCGAGCGTGCCGGCAAACGCTTCCCACTCCGACAGGATAGTATCCATGTGGTCGGTGATAAAGGCAGTCAGTGTCATGCGCGCTTTCGTGGAGGAGTGCGCGCATTGTATGCCGATTTCAGTTGTCCGCTATCAACTAGTTTGCTGCCGCCATGCGGCGATGCGCGCCAGCGCCGCCTCGATGTTGTCGAGTGAAAAAGGTTTCTGCAACCAGAAGGAGCCTGGCGGCAAGTCGCTGCTGGCGCCGTAGCCGCTGGCAAACAGCACCGCGTCAATGCCGTGCGCGCGCGCCCGCTCGGCCAGCTCGTAGCCGGTTATGCCAGGCAGGCCGACGTCGGTGAGCAGCACGTCGAAGCTGCGTTGCGCCAGCAGCGCCAGCGCCTCCTCGCCGGAGCCGGCCGACGCGACCTGGTGGCCGAGCGCGGCGAGCACTTCGGCCGTCATCTCGCGCATGTCGGCGTTGTCTTCCACCATCAGGATCGACAGCGCGGCGGGCGACGCGGCCACCGCTGCGGCCGGCATCGGCGGCGCCGCCAGCGCCAGCCGATGGTCGCGGTTGGCGAACAGGTGGCGAATCTTGCGCGCCAGGTCGCCGCGGCTGTAGGGTTTGCTGAGCAGCGCGACGCCGCTTTCGAGCCGGCCGGCATGGACAATGCCGGTTTCCGTGTAGCCGGATGTAAACAGCACTTCCAGCGCCGGCTGCGCCAGCTTCGCGCGGCGCGCCAGTTCCGGGCTGCGCAAGGCGCCGGGCATGACGACATCGGTAAACAACAGGTCGACCGGCAGGCCGCTGTCGATGATGGCCAGCGCGCGCCCGGCGTCCGGCGCTTCCAGCACGCGGTAGCCAAGGTCGGCCAGCAGCGCGACGCCGATGGCGCGCACCTGCGCGTCGTCCTCGACCACCAGGATCGTTTCATTGCCGCCGACCGCGTCGCGCGGCGCCGGCACATCCTCGACGTACGGCGCCGCCAGCGAACGCGGCAGGTAAATGCGCACGCTGGTGCCGACCCCGACCTTGCTGTCGATCCGCAGGTGGCCGCCGCTCTGGGTGACGAAGCCGTACACCATCGACAGGCCGAGCCCGGTGCCGTGGCCCTCCGGCTTGGTGGTGAAGAACGGCTCGACGGCGTTTTGCAGCACCTCTTCGCTCATGCCGCTGCCGCGGTCGGACACCGCCAGCATCACATACTGGCCGGCAGCGGCGCCCGGCTGCCGGCGCGCGTCATGCTCGGCCAGCTCGGCGTTGACGGCCTCGATGGTCAACTTGCCGGCGCCGTCCATCGCGTCGCGCCCGTTGATGACCAGGTTCAGCAGCGAGTTTTCGAGCTGGTGCGGGTCGATCAGCGTATTCCACAGGTCGGCGGCGATGATCGTCTCGAGCTCGACCTGTTCGCCCGTCGAGCGCAGCAGCATATCGCCCAGTTCGGCGATCAGCACGCCCGGGTTGATGACCACCGGCTCGAGCGGCTGCTTGCGGGCGAACGCCAGCAGCTGCGAGGCCAGCTTGGCGCCGCGCTCGACGCCGGCGATGGCGCCGTCCAGACGCGCGTGGCCGCCGGCGCCGCCGACGAACGGGCGCAGCAGCTGCAGGTTGCCGCCGATCACTTGCAGCACGTTGTTGAAATCGTGGGCGACGCCGCCGGTCAGCTTGCCCACCGCCTCCAGCTTTTGCGACTGGCGCAGCGCGCTGTGGGCCGCTTCCAGCGCGGCGCCGCGCTCGGCCACGCGCAGTTCGAGCGTGTCGTTCATGCGCTGCAACGCCTCGTTGGCATCGTACTGGTCCTGGATGTCGGTGTTGATGCCGACCCACAGCCTGCCGCTGGCGCTGTCGCTGGCGCTGTCATCCGGCACCGGCAGGCCGCGCGCATGAAACCAGCGATAGGCACCGTCGGCGCGGCGCAGCCGGAAGTTGCTGCGGTAAGGGTCGCCGCCGGCGAGCGCCGCCGACCAGTCGCGCAGCACCGCCGGCAAGTCGTCGGGGTGGACGATGCTGCCCCAGCCGTCGCCGTCGAGCTGGCTGAATCCCCGGCCGGAGTAATCGAACACGCGGTCGTTGAACCAGTTCAGCTTGCCGTCGGCGCCGGACGTCCACATCTGGTCCGGCATTGCCTGGGCCAAGGTGCGAAAGCGCTGCTCGCTGGCGCGCAGCGCCTTGTCGGCGGCAACGCGCGCCGTAATTTCGAGGAACAGCACCGAAAACAGTTGCGGACTCTGGCGCCGCGCGCGCGCCTCGTAGCAGCGCTCCAGCGCCGGAATGTCGACTTCGAAATCGTTCGGCTCGCCCGTTTCGACCACCTGCGCGTAGGTGTCGATCAGCGACTGCTGCAGACCTGGAATGGCTTCGCGCGCGGTGCGCCCGATGGTGGTCGCCGGGTCGAGCCCGGTCTGGCGGCCGAACGCCGGATTGCACTCCAGGAAGCGGAAGTCGACCATCTTGTCGGCGTGGTCGCGCACTGCCTGGCCGACGAAAAACGCCTCCTGCATGTTTCCGAACAGCCCGCGCCAGCGTGATTCGCTGCGGTGCAGCGAGGTCTTTTCGATGACATGCTGGGTCGTTTCGGCGCACACGCACAAGGCGCCGCCGACGACGCCGTTCTCATCGCGCAGCGGCGAGAACGAAAACATGAACCAAGCCTGCTCCGGAAAGCCATTGCGCTCGAGCGTGACGGGCAGGTTTTCGAAGAAGCTCGCCTCGCCGGCATACGCGCTGGCCACGATCGGACAGATTTCGGGCCACACTTCCGGCCACACTGCCGACATCGGCCGGCCCAGCGCATCGCCGTGGCGTGCGCCCAGCACCGGAATATAGCTGTCGTTGTACAGGAAGGCGCATTCGGGCCCCCACAGCAACAGCATCGGGAACTTCGAACCGAGGATCATGCCGGCCATCGACGCGAGCGTCGGCGGCCAGTCGGCCGGGTGGCCGATCGGCGAGCGCGACCAGTCGTGGGCGCGCATCGCCGCCGCCATGTCGCCGCCGCCGTCGAGGAAGCGAGGAGCGATTGCGTGATGTGTCATTGTGCCCGTCTGGCCGGCGGTGGATTAGGTGAGTGGACTTTGTTGCTATTGTCCACGAATAAGCCGCAACATGCCAACACCGTCGTCGCCACGTGCCCGCTAGCGCTGGCCGGACTTGGCGATACCGGGCTCGGCGCCCAGTTCCGGCTGGCCTTCCAGGTGGGTGACCTTGGCGTTGGCGCCGCTTTCGATCGAGCGGACCATGTCGAGAATGGTCTTGTTGACCCATTCTTCCGGCGTGCCGACCATCTTGAAGGCGATATCGCGCGTCACCTGTTGCAGTCCGCCCTCCACTTTCTGGAATACCGCATAGGTGTCGAGGTGGAAGCCTTTCTGGTAGCGGTACAGGCAGCCGTGCAAGGTCAGGTTGCTGGAACCGGAGATGGTGCGTTGCGCGCGGGCGGTCCAGACGGCGCCTTCGCAGTTGGCCGTTTTCATGCCGACGCCGCCGTTTTGCATCGCCGCCATCTGCATCATCGCGCCGATCCCGGTGCCGGCCATCTTCGAGCCCATGTCAACCAGCGTGAAGCGACCTGGCGTAGCCGGCACCGCCACGCCCATCTGCAGCGGCGTGTTCGTGTCGACGGCATTCGAATTCTGGCCCAGTCCATCGGCGGCGGCCTTCGCCACGGTGGCGGTGCCGGCGGTCGTGCGGATATCGAAGATGTGATACATCTCGACGGTGGAAGTCTTGTTGGCCAGGTAGGTGTTGGTACTGCCGCAGGCGGCCAGCAGGGCCAGCATCGGGACCAGGACGAGGATATTTTTTTTCATTTTGCAGCTCCGTGTAGTTCGCGTTGATCGCTTCGTTGCGACTCAGGACCAAGTGTACGAAGCTGCCCGCTTCCCATCCATAACCTTGCGATGAGGCAAGTATTAATCGCGATGAACGCCGGTTTCCGTGGAATTCGCAGATGTAGCCGTTCCAGCTCAGCAGCCGTCCGGCTTCCATTCCCACTGGCCGGAAAACGGGTTGTGGCAGTACGGCGCCTGGAACTGCACGGTGCAACCGTTTTCGAACGTCCTGCTGCAGGCGCCGTTGTTGCAGCGCGTCGTCGAGCGCACTGCCCTTCCCGCCGGCGGGCTGCACTGCCTGGCCGGCGCCGCAGGCTTGATGGCCGGCTGCACGCCGCCGACCTTATCGGTCCACGTCAAGATATCGGTGCCATTGCACTCTGCGGTGTCGGCAGCGACGCACTCGCGGTAGGCGTCGTCCGCCGCCGCCTGCGCGCTGGCGCGACCGGTCACCCAGGCGCAATCACCTTTGCCGCACACCAGCGCGCCGAAACCCAAGAGGGTGTACCGTCCGCCGACCACGCATTTGGCGGACGTGCCTGCCTTTTTCGCCTGCGCGCGGCAGCCTTTCAGCGCCAGCGCATCGGCCCCCGCCTGGTTCGGCTGGCTCCAGGAGACGTAGATTGTTTGCGCAGCCTGGCCTTTGACGTAGGCAAGCGCAGTGGCGGCATTGCCGATCGAAGCGAACAGTAAAGCGATGAGAAACAGACAGAGGCGCTTCATGGGAAAACCTTTTCGTAATTGATCGACGTGACGGTGCAAACCGCCGCCCGCAGGCGACGGCATTCATTCTCAAACAGGTATTTACATCTGCCGGAACGCGGCCTGAAAACCGACGCTGACGGCCAGCCTGATGCCGCTGTCCTTCAGGCGGATTTCCATGTGGCCGTCGTCGCGATAGATCGACTCGATCCGGCGCAGATTGACGATGGCGCCGCGGCTAACCTGCAGGAAGTCGTCCGGATTGAGCTCGTCGACCAGTTCCTTGATCGGGCGGCGGATCAGCGCTTCGCTGTGGCCCGTGACGACACGGGTGTACTTCGCATCCGACTGGAAGTAATGCACCTCGTCGATCGTAATCAGGCGCAGCGAGGCGCCGACCGATGCCTGGATCCAGCGCAGGTATTTGCGTTCGGGCCTGGCGGCGATCATCTCGAACACCGCTTCCGGCACCGCCTTGCGATCGCTGGCGGCGCGCGCCTGCAATCGGCCGATCGTCGTCAGCAGCCTGCCGCGCTGCAGCGGCTTGACCAGGTAATCGACCGCGCCCAGCTCGAACGCTTCGAGCGCGTGCTCGTTGTACGCGGTCAGAAACACCACGGTGATGGTGTCGCGCACCGCCTTCGCCACTTCCAGGCCATTTAACTGCGGCATATTAATATCGAGGAAAACGACATCCGGCTTTTGCGCCTCGATTGCGCGCAGCGTGCTGACGCCGTCGCCGGTTTCTGCCAGGATCTTCAATTCCGGCCACAGCGCCGCCAGTGCTTCGCGCAATTCGTCGCGCAATAGCGGCTCGTCTTCGGCCAGGATGGCCGTCATGATGTTCATTGCTTTCTTTCGTAAGGCACAGTGACAGTGGCGATAAAGCCGCCATCGGCCTGTGCGCCGACTGCGAGCCAGGCGCGGTTGCCGTGCATCGCTTCGAGCCGCTGGCGGATATTACTGAGGCCCACGCCGGTGCCACCAACGCTCGAGAAACCGGCGCCGTTATCGGCCACCGATACGCACAGATGCTCGCCGTCGCGCTCGCAGCTGATGGTCAGCTTGCCGTGGGCTTTGTCGTGCAGGCCATGCTTGATCGAGTTTTCGACCAGCGAGATCAGCATCGCCGGCGGAAAATCATGGTGCGTCAGCGCGTCCGGCACGATAAAGCCGTACGACAGCCGCTCGCCCATGCGGATCTTCATGATCGCCAGGTAGTGCAAAATCAGGTCCATCTCGTTGCCGACAGTCGACGCGTCCGAGCGCAACTCTTCGAGCGTGCTGCGCAAATAGACGATCAGGTGATCCATCATTTCTTCGCCCGATTCCACGCTGGACCGGTACAGGTGGCGCACGTTCGCCAGCGTGTTGAACAGGAAGTGAGGCTCGATCTGCGCCTGCAGGATCCGCAATTGGGATTCGACCGCCTGGGCGCGCAGCGTGTTTTGCCGCGTCATCGCGTTCGATAGAATCAATTCGCTCGACATGCGCTGGAAAACCTGCGTCTGCATGAAATTCATCAGCATCTGCACATCGACCGGATTGGCGAACAATTCGAGCTTGTGGAAGCCGCCGCGCAATTCGAAATCGATCTGCAAATCGGTGGCGCCGCTTGGCGCCTGCAGCGGGATCAGTTTCATCCGCACTGACGAATTACTCCACGTCAGGGTGAAAGCGGTGCGGCCGTCGGTCTGAATAGTGGCAATGCGGACGGCCGCCTCGACCAACATGCGGTGATAGCGCGACGCCGACTGGTGGCCGAGCCGATCGATGTGGCGCAGCAGCGATTCGGTCACCACGGCCGGCGCGGCCGGGAAAACAATCACCCGGTGATTGAAGTTGTCGTCCGCCAGCGTCGCAATCTTCGCTCCCGCGCGGCGCAAGAAATGAAACCGCGCCCAGGCCAGGCAGATCGACGCTACCAGTGCGATTTTCGCCAGCACGCCGGCCAGCGCCAGCACGTGCGGCAGCGCCATGCGCGGCCACAGCGGATCGGCCGGATCGAGCTTGGCGCCGACTACGCCAGCCAGCGCCATTGCACAAGCGATCATCGCGGCAAACGCAAAAAACTGGGCGAACGCCTGCGCCTGCATGCGCAGGCCAAGCAGAAGCACCTTGCCGCGGTCGGCGCCGGCCTGCCCGTGCGCGAGCCAGCACGAGTACATCGCGTACAGCAGCGCCGACGACGCCGGCCACTGCCAGGTCAGGTGCGACTGCGTTGCAGTGGCAAAGCCGATTGTGGCCGGCAGTGCGATCAGCGTCAGCAGCGCCAGATCGGCCGCCGACGTATCGCCGGCGCCAGTGTTAATTTTCATTGCGTGTTCCGTTGTTGTTCACGTGAGGCTAGTGTGCCCAGCTGCAACTGCAACCGCAGCAAGCGTGCGATGAATGCGGGGAGAACGCGGATAACGTCGGGGATTCGGGGAATTGGCGGGAGCGCATCGAAGGCGAGCCGCGGACGGGTTCGCGAGGTGTGCATGCGGCATTATTGCTTAACAGAACTATTCGTGCAAGATCCATCTCCAGACGACAACCTTGCTGTCGCTATCCTTCGAACGGCACCATCACGCTCGACGTAAATCCACCTTCGGCCAGTGCCCCCACCTCCAGCCATGCACGGCTGCCGTACATCGCCTCCAGCCGCTGTCGTATGTTACTCAGCCCAACCCCGGTACCTTCTACGCTGGAAAACCCGGCGCCGTTATCGGCAACCGTTACGCGCAGATGCTGTCCCTCCCGCTCGCAGCTGATCGTCAGCTTGCCACTCGCCCTGTCATGCAACCCGTGCATGATCGAATTCTCGACCAGCGAAATGAGCATCGCCGGCGGAAAAGCGTGCTGCGACAACGCGTCCGGAATAATGAAGCCATACGACAGCCGATCGCCCATCCGAATCTTCATGATCGCCAGGTAATGCAGGATCAGGTCCATCTCCTTGCCGACCGTCGATGCATCCGAGCGCAGGTCTTCGAGCGTGCTGCGCAAATAGACGATCAGGTGGTCCATCATCTCTTCGCCGGCGTCGACGCCGGAGCGATACAGGTGGCGCACATTGGCCAGCGTATTGAACAGAAAATGCGGCTCGATCTGCGCCTGCAAGATGCGCAGCTGCGATTCGATGGCCTGATGGCGCAATTCGTCCTGCCGCGTCACCGCGGTCGACAACGCGAACTCGCTGATCAAAGGCTGGAACAGGTGCGTCTGCAGATAGGCATGAATCGACTGCACTTCGAGCGGATTTGCAAACAGCTCGGTGCGGTAGTGCCCTCCCCGCAGTTCGCCGGTCACGTGCAGTTCGACGGCCGCCGGCCCCAATCCGACGACAGCGATGCGAATGCGCACCGGGCACATGGTCCATTGCAGCGTGTAGAACTGGTGGCCAGCGAGGTCGTGCACGGTGACGCTGGCATGCGCATCGTAGAAGAAGCGGCGATAGCGCGTCGTCGCTTCATGCGTCAGGCGCTCCAGGTAGCGCACCAGCACTTGGCTGGCGACCTCGCGGGAAGCCGGCAGCAGCACTACTTTCCGGTAATAGCTGCCGTCCGCCACGGCACGCAGATTCAGGCGCTTTTGCCCGAAGGTGTACACACGCGACCAGGACAGCCCGATCGAAACCGCCGCAATCGACTTGGCCATTCCAAATAGGAGCAATGCAAGATTGTCACCCTCCGCAAGCGCATTCCCCATCGCCCGGATCGAGACGCCGGACATCGCATCGAGGACAGCGGCAAGCAACAACACATACACCAGGATGGTGGCAACCTGAATGGCGGCCTGCGCCTGGATTCGCAATGCAAAGGCGACGCCGTTCTTCAATGATCCCGTCGCCGAAAAACGCTTCGACGCCCACCACAGATAGGCCGCCTGAAAGACCACGTCCGCCGTCAGCCACTGCCACGTTGGAATCCGGCCGAATGCCAGGCAGAACGCGATGCCGGTGGCGATACCGAGCGGCACCATAACAATCAGGTCGTTTGCCTTTACCCTGTCATTCGACGCGCTCAATTTCATTCCGGACTCCGCATTTGATGGATATTCTTATTTTGCAGCACGGAGTTTGCGCTGGCCGGCTTGATGCGATGGATGAAGGTAAAAGCGCGACGAGTGCGCGATAAGACGGAATTCGCCCGCGGCGATTATGCGCCGAGCGCCTTGCGATCGGCGCCATGCGCCCGGCAAATCACGGGATTGTCGGGGTCGAGGCTCCATTCGCAGCAGCCGCCGTCATAAACGGCGATGCGTTCCCAGTTCATCAGCCAGGCACAGAAGAATGCCAGCGACGCGCTCATGCTGTTGACGTCGTCGTCGTCGCCCCTGCCCTGAGCGGCAGTCCGGCATTGGTCCGGGCATCGAAGCCGCCATCGAGCAGGCCCACATCGGCCACTCCCGCATACAGCATCAGGTGCGCCGCGCTTCGCCGCCGCCAGCCGATTGCGCCCGTAAAGGACGACGGTCGTGTCGTGGCGAATGCCGTGTTCCAGCAACAGGCGCTCGAGCGCCGTGTCGGATGCCTTGTTCCACAGCGGGCCATGCTCGAAGCGCGCGGTATCGGTATAGCCGGCGCCGGCGATATGCCCACGCGCGAATGCATCCGATGCGCCGAAGCCGATTTCAAACAGGTGCCATTCATTCGCCGGCGCGGCAACCAGCGACACCCCGGCGACCAGGCCCGCCACCCAGGCGAGCCGCCAAACACGCTCAGTCCTGAGCGGCTGAAAATCATCGCCAAGGGATCGGCCGCAAAGCTGTCCATATGCTCGAGAATATGGAAGACGCGGGCGCCAACGACGCCGGCGATCATGACGGTGACGGCAAAGTTGGGTACGATTTCCTGCGGCGCGATGTCGAGCCACCCTGCCGCACCATCCTTGCCGGTTATGCGCCGCTTGACATTGCCGAGCTGTCCGCTGGCGTGCATGCGTGCCAATTCCGCGCTGAGCAAGGCAGACGCGGCGAGCATGGCAAACGCGACGAACAAGCCGAACATCGCGATCGGCAGCGGCAGATCGTAGCCAGTGAGAGCCTTGATTACATCACTCAAATAAGGAAACGACATGAACACTCTATTATTGACTAGTGGGGACTGCGAATAAAAATTCGCGGCACTTGATTGACGGCAGAATTTATCATGAATTCGCGACAACTCAGCGAATAACCTCCGGCGTCCACGGGGCATACAATACTGGTTTGCCGCCGCTGCGCCGGACTGGCCGAAGCGCGCTGCAGACGTTGGCTTAAGCAAGCACCATAAGAGTGGCGCTTCTTAGAACCAGCAGTAATAAAGGTGTTTGCTTCGGCGCGATTTGCGGCCCCGCCGATTATTGCGCTGACATCCGAACATACATATATCCGGTGCCAGCAGATTGCTGCGCATCTCTCCACAGGCAGCGATACGCTGGCCCTGTCTCGAGAAATCGATCACACCATGATGAAGATTTGACTGACATCGGCATAGGGGGCAGCCCAAAAGGGCCGCTCCCCTGCCACACCACCCGGCATGCGGGTCCGCACCGGGCGATTCGAGTAGTTGAGGTTAAGAAAGACGTGGTACGCCAAGGCGA
>NZ_JAFCWM010000022.1:0-88686 GCF_049897565.1 Massilia sp. TWR1-2-2
CAACCCGATCGCGATGGAAGAAGGCCTGCGCTTCGCCATCCGTGAAGGCGGTCGTACCGTCGGCGCCGGCGTCGTTGCCAAGATCCTCAGCGAAGGTAAATAATCTTAGGGGAAAGACCCTGTGGGTCCGTCTCCTCCGATCATTGCAGTACAAGAGGGGATCGGCCCTGGGCCGGTCCCCTTTGTAGATTTGGGATCGTGTGATTCCAGGTCGAGGAAGTTGGCGGCTTGCCCGGACGCGTGTCCGATGGTACAATCGTCGATTCCACTGAAGTTTTACGTAGGGACGTAGCTCAATTGGCAGAGCGTCGGTCTCCAAAACCGAAGGTTGGGGGTTCGATGCCCTCCGTCCCTGCCACCGTTCTGGTGCTGGGCACCGAAAGTAAAAAAGTATGTCTAATCAAACCGTGCAAACCGTAAGCACGTCGAACGACAAGTTTAAGGTGGCGCTGGCAGTAGTTGCCGCGATTGCAGGGGTCGTCGGGTTCTTCTACCTGAAAGGCCAAAATAAACCAGCTTTGATGTGCGCCGGCGCACTCGTGGCTGGTTTGGCTATTGCCGTCCTGCTTTTGTGGACTTCCGCCACGGGCCGTGAATTCCTCAGCTTTGCCAAGGAAGCTGTTCGCGAGACCAAGAAGGTTGTCTGGCCGACGCGCAAGGAAGCGACGCAGATTACCATGATCGTGTTCGCGTTCGTGCTGGTGATGGCGATGTTCCTGTGGGGTACGGACAAGATCCTGGAATTCCTGCTGTACGACTTAATCCTGGGTTGGAAACAATAATGAGCGAAATTGTACAAGACGATGCGGCCGGCGAAGAAGTCCCGGCACAAGACGCTGGTGCACCGCTGAGCGTTCCAGTTAGCAACAAGCGCTGGTATGTCGTGCACGCGTATTCGGGCATGGAAAAGAGCGTCATGCGCGCCCTGACCGAGCGCGTCGAACGCGCCGGCATGCAAGACCAGTTCGGCCAGATTCTGGTGCCGGTCGAAGAAGTCGTCGAAGTCAAGAACGGCGTCAAGTCGGTCTCCGAGCGTCGTTTCTTCCCTGGCTACGTGCTGGTCGAGATGGAAATGACCGACGAGACGTGGCACCTGGTGAAAAACACCAGCAAGGTCACCGGTTTCATCGGCGGCAAGTCGAACAAGCCGACGCCGATTCCGGCGCGCGAGATCGACAAGATCATGCAGCAGATGCAAGAGGGCGTCGAGAAGCCGCGTCCGAAAGTGCTGTACGAAGTGGGCGAGCAGGTGCGTATCAAGGATGGTCCGTTCACTGACTTCAACGGCAACGTCGAAGAAGTCAACTACGAGAAATCCAAGGTGCGTGTCTCGGTCACCATCTTCGGCCGCGCAACGCCAGTCGAACTCGAATTCGGCCAGGTCGAGAAAGTCTAAACATATTGGTGTCAATGCTGCGCACCGCAGGTGCGTTGCTTTGATACCGACATTTCAGATAAACATCCGCCTAACCGGGGCGGCGCCGAAGTCAGGCAAATCCCGGTAAGAGGAGCCTCGCCATTGTAATTCCGGCGGGGCGCTACTACTCAAATCAAGATAGGAGCCATCATGGCAAAGAAAATCATTGGTTTTATCAAGCTGCAAGTACCGGCTGGTAAAGCAAACCCATCTCCACCGATCGGCCCGGCACTGGGTCAGCGCGGCCTGAACATCATGGAATTCTGCAAGGCGTTCAACGCCCAGACCCAGGGTGTCGAGCCAGGTATGCCAATTCCAGTCGTGATCACCGCGTTTGCGGACAAGTCGTTCACGTTCGTGATGAAGACGCCGCCTGCGACCTACCTGATCAAGAAAGCCGCCGGCATCACCAAAGGTTCGCCAAAGCCACATACCGACAAAGTCGGTTCGCTGACCCGCGCCCAAGCTGAAGAAATCGCAAAAACAAAACAGCCAGATCTGACCGCTGCCGACATGGATGCCGCAGTGCGCATCATCGCCGGTTCCGCGCGTTCGATGGGCATCACGGTGGAAGGGATCTAATCATGGCAAAACTGTCCAAGCGCGTCAAAGCAATCAAGGCCAAGGTCGACCGTAACAAGTCGTATGGCTTCGACAATGCAGTAGCCCTGATCAAGGAATTCGCCACCGCCAAGTTCAACGAGTCGATCGACGTCTCGGTGCAGCTGGGTGTGGATCCGAAGAAATCGGACCAGGTTGTCCGCGGTTCCGTCGTGCTGCCAGCTGGCACCGGCAAGACCGTTCGCGTTGCAGTGTTCGCCACCGGCGACAAGGCTGAGCAGGCGAAAGCTGCCGGCGCCGACATCGTCGGCATGGAAGACCTGGCTGAGATGGTCAAAGCCGGCAACATGCCTTTCGATATCGTCATCGCGTCGCCAGACACGATGCGTATCGTCGGTACCCTCGGCCAGATCCTCGGACCACGCGGCCTGATGCCTAACCCGAAAGTCGGCACCGTTACCGCCGACGTCGCTACCGCGGTGAAAAACGCGAAAGCCGGCCAGGTTCAGTACCGTACCGACAAGGCAGGCATCATTCACGCCACCATCGGCCGCAAGTCGTTCGCCGATGCTGACCTGAAGAGCAACCTGGTCGCGCTGATCGATGCACTGAACAAGGCCAAGCCAGCCACGTCGAAGGGTGTGTACGTACGCAAAGTATCGCTGTCGTCGACCATGGGCGGCGGCGTGCGCGTCGACCAGACCAGTCTGGCAGCTTAAGAATCAAATCCGCGCGCTTCGGCGTGCGGTAAATCTTTGGGCTGGTCGGGGATTTTCCCCGGCCAGACAATCAAAGACCGTTGGGCCAAAGGCAGAAGGTGAGCCGGAGGTTAAAAGGACTTACCCAACGCAGATGGTGTACCCGAGCAAGTTTTGTAGTCCATGCTGCGTGAATTCATCCGCTCAGTTGTACTCTTTACTTCGGACGCCGTTGTTCGAACCGATGCGAGGCATTTGCCGAGCATCATTTAAGGAGGTTGACCGTGGGTCTCAATCTGAATGACAAAAAGGCCGTCGTCGCCGAAGTTTCCGCAAAAGTAGCATCTGCGCAAACGATCGTCGTGGCCGAATATCGTGGCATCCAGGTTGGTCACTTGACGCAACTTCGTGCTAAAGCGCGTGCTCAAGGCGTGTACCTGCGTGTGTTGAAAAATACGCTCGCTCGTCGCTCCGTCGAAGGCACGCCGTTTGCTACCCTGGCTGACGCCATGACCGGTCCGTTGATCTACTCGATCTCGGACGATGCAGTTGCAGCAGCGCGAGTCATCAATGACTTCGCTAAAACCAACGACAAACTGGTCATCAAAGCTGGTAACTACGCAGGCAAGTCGCTCGATAAAGCGGCCGTTGCAGCGTTGGCAAGCATTCCTAGCCGTGAAGTTCTCATCGCGCAGTTGTTGGGCGTGATGCTGGCTCCGGTGTCGGGCTTTGCACGTGGTCTGGCTGCCCTGGCAGCGAAAAAAGGCGAAGGCGCCGCTCCAGCAGAAGCTGTTGCAGAAGAAGCCCCAGCAGCAGCGTAATCGTTGCGCTTTTTTCAGTTAATACCAACTTGTGGGGCAGATCCAGGCGCAGCCTGGTCTGTCCTCAACACTATAAGTACACAAATTAGGAGTTTCAAATGGCAATCAGCAAAGACGACATCCTGGCAGCAGTTAGCGAAATGTCCGTAATGGACCTGAACGACCTGGTCAAGGCATTCGAAGAAAAGTTCGGCGTTTCGGCAGCAGCAATGTCGTCGGGCCCAGCGGCCGGCGGCGCAGCAGCAGCTGCTGTTGAAGAGCAGACCGAGTTCAACCTGGTCCTGTCGGACTTCGGCGCGAACAAAGTCGGCGTCATCAAGGCAGTTCGCGAAATCACCGGCCTGGGCTTGAAAGAAGCTAAAGACCTGGTCGACGGCGCACCGAAGACGGTTAAAGAAGCAATCTCGAAAGCGGACGCAGAAGCTGGCAAAGCCAAGCTGGAAGCCGCTGGCGCGAAAGCTGAAATCAAGTAATAGCAGTATCAGGCGGCAGTACCGCGCCAGAGTCAAAGCTTGCGGTTTCCCTCTGAAAGGAGGGGAATGCGGCTTTGGCTCTTTTGTCGTCCCCGTCGTATATGTAGTAAGGTAGTACCCTGTATCTGTTCGATCTTCTTTTCACCTGACATAAAGTTCGAGACTTGAGGCCTTTCCAGTGCGCCGGACCCTGGAAATTCCTGAATTCTCATCCTTTAGTCACTCACGGAGTGTCCATGCACTACTCATTTACTGAGAAGAAACGCATTCGCAAGTCATTCGCGAAGCGCGCCAACGTTCACAACGTTCCTTTCCTTCTGGCTACCCAGCTTGAATCCTACGAGAACTTCTTGCAAGCGGATACCATTCCGTCGACCCGCAAGAACGACGGCCTGCAGTCGGCTTTCACCTCGATTTTCCCGATCGTGTCGCACAATGGTTTTGCGCGCCTCGAGTTCCTGTCGTACGTCCTGGGCGACCCTGCCTTCGACGTCAAGGAATGCCAACAGCGTGGCCTGACGTTCGCGTCGCCGCTGCGCGCCAAGGTGCGCCTGGTGATCCTGGACAAGGAATCGCCGACCAAGCCTGTGGTCAAGGAAATGAAAGAGCAGGAAGTGTACATGGGCGAACTGCCGCTCATGACCACCACCGGCTCGTTCGTCATCAACGGTACCGAGCGCGTCATCGTGTCTCAGCTGCACCGCTCGCCTGGCGTGTTCTTTGAGCACGACCGCGGCAAGACCCACTCGTCGGGCAAGCTGCTGTTTTCCGCGCGTATCATTCCTTACCGCGGTTCGTGGCTCGACTTCGAGTTCGACCCGAAAGACATCCTGTTCTTCCGTGTCGACCGCCGCCGCAAGATGCCTGTCACGATCCTGCTCAAAGCGATCGGCATGTCGCACGAGCAGATCCTGGCGAACTTCTTCGTGTTCGACAATTTCAATCTGCGCTCGGAAGGCGCCGAGATGGAATTCGTCGCCGAGCGCCTGCGTGGCGAAGTGGCCCGTTTCGACATCGTCGACAAGTCCGGCAAGACCCTGGTGCTGAAGGACAAGCGCATCAACAGCAAGCACGTGCGCGACATCGAAGCGGCTGGCATCAAGCACATTTCCGTGCCTGAAGACTACCTGCTCGGCCGCGTGCTGGCAAAGAACATTGTCGATCCGGAAACCGGCGAAGTCGTGGCATCCGCCAACGACGAGCTGACCGAAGAGCTGATGGGCAAGCTGCGCGAAGCCGACATCACCGAAATCCAGACGCTCTACACGAACGACCTGGACCAGGGCGCCTATATTTCGCAGACCCTGCGCATCGACGACACCGCCGACCAGATGGCCGCGAAAGTGGCGATCTACCGCATGATGCGTCCTGGCGAGCCGCCGACCGAAGACTCGGTCGAGGCGCTGTTCAACGGCCTGTTCTACAGCCCTGAGCGTTACGACCTGTCGGCCGTCGGCCGCATGAAGTTCAACCGCCGCATCGGCCGCGACGAACTGACCGGCATGATGACCTTGTCGAACGACGACGTGCTGGCCGTGATCAAGATCCTGGTGGAACTGCGCAATGGCCGCGGCGAAGTCGACGATATCGATCACCTCGGTAACCGCCGCGTGCGTTGCGTGGGCGAACTGGCCGAAAACCAGTTCCGCGCCGGCCTCGTGCGCGTCGAGCGCGCCGTCAAGGAACGCCTCGGCCAGGCCGAAGCGGACAACCTGATGCCGCATGACCTGATCAACAGCAAGCCGATTTCGGCCGCGATCCGTGAATTCTTCGGTTCGTCCCAGCTGTCGCAGTTCATGGACCAGACCAACCCGCTGTCGGAAATTACCCACAAGCGCCGCGTATCGGCGCTTGGACCCGGCGGTCTGACGCGCGAACGTGCTGGCTTCGAGGTGCGCGACGTGCACCCGACCCACTACGGCCGCGTGTGCCCGATCGAAACCCCTGAGGGCCCGAACATCGGCCTGATCAACTCGCTGGCGCTGTTTGCCCGCCTGAACGAATACGGCTTCCTCGAGACGCCGTACCGCAAGGTCGAAAACAGCATGGTCACCGACAAGATCGACTACCTGTCCGCCATCGAAGAAGGCCGCTACATCATCGCTCAGGCGAACGCGACCATCTCGCCGGAAGGCGCGCTGTCGGACGAACTGGTCTCGGCCCGTGAAGCCGGCGAGACGATCCTGGTGTCGCCGGAGCGCATCCAGTACATGGACGTGGCCCCAGGCCAGATCGTGTCGGTTGCAGCGTCGCTGATCCCGTTCCTCGAGCACGATGACGCGAACCGCGCATTGATGGGTGCAAACATGCAGCGCCAGGCGGTTCCTTGCCTGCGCCCTGAAAAAGCATTCGTCGGTACCGGTATCGAGCGTACCGTCGCGGTCGACTCGGGCACCACCGTGCAAGCATTGCGCGGCGGCGTGGTTGACTACATCGATGCAGGCCGTGTGGTGATTCGCGTCAACGACGACGAAGCGACCGCGGGCGAAGTCGGCGTCGACATCTACAACCTGATCAAGTACACCCGTTCGAACCAGAACACCAACATCAACCAGCGTCCAATCGTGCAGGTTGGTGACCGCGTCGCCAAGCGTGACGTGATCGCCGACGGCGCCTCGACCGACCTGGGCGAATTGGCCCTGGGCCAGAACATGCTCGTGGCGTTCATGCCATGGAATGGTCTGAACTTCGAGGATTCGATCCTGATCTCGGAAAACGTCGTCAAGGACGACCGCTACACCTCGATTCACATCGAAGAGCTGTCGGTTGTTGCACGTGACACCAAGCTGGGCGCGGAAGAAATCACCCGCGACATCTCGAACCTGGCGGAGAACCAATTGGCTCGCCTGGACGAGTCGGGCATCGTCTACATCGGCGCTGAAGTGCAAGCCGGCGACACGCTGGTCGGCAAGGTCACGCCAAAAGGCGAGACCCAGCTGACGCCTGAAGAAAAGCTGCTGCGCGCGATTTTCGGCGAGAAGGCATCGGACGTCAAAGACACCTCGCTGCGCGTGCCATCGGGCATGATCGGCACCGTCATCGACGTCCAGGTCTTCACCCGTGAAGGCATCGTTCGCGACAAGCGCGCCCAGCAGATCATCGATGATGAGCTCAAGCGCTTCCGCCTCGACCTGAACGACCAGATGCGTATCGTCGAAGGCGACGCTTTCCAGCGTCTCGAAAAAATGCTGATCGGTAAAGTCGTCAACGGCGGCCCCAAGAAGCTGGCCAAAGGCGCCAAGATCGACAAGGCCTACCTTGACGACCTCGACAAGTACCACTGGTTCGACATCCGTCCGAGCGAAGACGACGCTGCCACCGCCCTCGAAGCGATCAAGGAATCGATCGCCGAGAAGCGCCACCAGTTCGACCTGGCCTTCGAAGAGAAGCGCAAGAAGCTGACGCAAGGCGACGAGCTGCAGCCAGGCGTACAGAAGATGGTCAAGGTCTACCTGGCCGTCAAGCGCCGCCTGCAGTCGGGCGACAAGATGGCCGGCCGTCACGGTAACAAGGGTGTCGTTTCCCGTATCGTGCCAGTCGAAGACATGCCATACATGGCGGACGGTACCCCGGCCGACGTGGTGCTGAACCCACTGGGCGTTCCTTCGCGAATGAACGTTGGTCAGATTCTTGAAACGCACTTGGGCTGGGCCGCGCGCGGTCTGGGCCTGCGCATCGGCGAAATGCTGAAGGCGCAAGCGAAGGTCCAGGAAATGCGCAAGTTCCTGAACACGATCTACAACGAGACCGGCAAGCAGGAAGACCTCGACAGCTTCAGCGACGACGAAATCATGTCGCTGGCGGACAACCTCAAGAGCGGCGTGCCGTTCGCGACGCCGGTATTTGACGGCGCGCACGAGTCCGAGATCCATCGCATGCTGGACCTGGCCTACCCGGACGAGATTGCCAAGAAGCTGGGCATGACGCCGTCGAAGAACCAGGTCACGATGTATGACGGCCGCACCGGCGAATCGTTCGAGCGCAAGGTTACCGTTGGCTACATGCACATGCTCAAGCTGCACCACCTGGTCGACGACAAGATGCACGCGCGTTCGACCGGTCCGTACTCGCTGGTGACGCAGCAGCCACTGGGCGGTAAAGCCCAGTTCGGCGGCCAGCGCTTCGGTGAGATGGAAGTGTGGGCACTGGAAGCGTACGGCGCATCGTACGTGCTGCAGGAAATGCTGACGGTCAAGTCGGACGATGTGAACGGCCGTACCAAGGTCTACGAGAACCTGGTCAAAGGCGACCATGTGATCGAAGCCGGTATGCCGGAATCGTTCAACGTGCTGGTCAAGGAAATCCGTTCGCTGGGTATCGACATCGACCTGGAACGGAACTAAGTCCAAGGGTCTGACCCCACGGGTCAGACCCAGATTTAACTGCCGCCGTAGTACGGGACCTCGGTCCCAAGTATTTAGAAATTCAATCACCTGGAGTGATACATGAAAGCACTGCTCGATCTATTCAAGCAAGTTCAAACGAATGAAACCTTCGACGCCATCAAGATTGGCCTGGCGTCGCCTGAAAAAATCCGTTCGTGGTCCTACGGCGAAGTCAAAAAGCCGGAAACCATCAACTACCGTACCTTCAAGCCTGAGCGCGACGGCCTGTTCTGCGCCAAGATTTTTGGTCCTATCAAGGACTACGAGTGCCTGTGCGGCAAGTACAAGCGCCTGAAACACCGCGGCGTGATCTGCGAAAAGTGCGGCGTCGAAGTCACGCTGGCCAAAGTGCGCCGCGAGCGCATGGGCCACATCGAGCTCGCTTCGCCAACCGCGCACATCTGGTTCCTGAAGTCGCTGCCGTCGCGTCTGGGCATGGTCCTCGACATGACCTTGCGGGACATCGAACGCGTCTTGTACTTCGAAGCATACGTGGTCACCGACCCGGGCATGACGCCGCTGAAGAAGTGCCAGATCATGTCGGAAGACGACTACGCCGCCAAGTACGAAGAGTACGGCGACGACTTCACCGCATTCATGGGCGCCGAAGGCATCCGTGAGCTGCTGCGTTCGATCGACATCCACCGCGATGCCGAGGCGCTGCGCGTCGAGCTGAAAGAGTCGAAGTCCGAAGCGAAGATCAAGAAATACGCCAAGCGCCTGAAAGTGCTCGAGGCATTCCAGCGTTCGGGCATCAAGCCGGACTGGATGATCATGGAAGTGCTGCCGGTGCTGCCGCCGGAACTGCGTCCACTGGTCCCGCTGGACGGCGGCCGCTTTGCGACCTCCGACCTGAACGACCTGTATCGCCGCGTCATCAACCGTAATAACCGCCTGAAGCGCCTGATGGAACTGCGCGCGCCGGAAATCATTACGCGTAACGAAAAGCGCATGCTGCAAGAAGCGGTCGACTCGCTGCTGGACAACGGCCGTCGCGGCAAAGCGATGACCGGCGCCAACAAGCGTCCGCTGAAGTCGCTCGCCGAAATGATCAAGGGCAAGGGCGGTCGTTTCCGTCAGAACTTGCTGGGCAAGCGTGTCGACTACTCGGGCCGTTCGGTCATCGTGGTCGGTCCTCAGCTCAAACTGCACCAGTGCGGCCTGCCGAAACTGATGGCCCTCGAACTGTTCAAGCCGTTCATCTTCAACAAGCTCGAACTGATGGGTCTGGCAACGACGATCAAGGCCGCCAAGAAGCTGGTCGAGATCCAGGAACCGGTCGTCTGGGACATCCTGGAAGACGTGATCCGCGAACACCCGATCATGCTCAACCGTGCGCCTACGCTGCACCGTCTGGGTATCCAGGCATTCGAGCCGGTCCTGATTGAAGGCAAGGCCATCCAGCTGCACCCACTCGTCTGCGCGGCGTTCAACGCCGACTTCGACGGTGACCAGATGGCTGTCCACGTCCCGCTGTCGATCGAAGCGCAGATGGAAGCGCGCACGCTGATGCTGGCGTCGAACAACATTCTGTTCCCGTCGAACGGCGAGCCGTCGATCGTTCCTTCGCAGGATATCGTGCTCGGTCTGTACTACGCGACCCGCGAAGCGATCAACGCCAAGAACGAAGGCATGTTGTTTACCGACGTGTCGGAAGTCATTCGCGCCTACGACAACAAGGAAGTGGAACTGACGACCCGTATCACGGTCCGTATCGTCGAGAACCCGAAAGATGCCGAGACCGGCGAATTCGTGCGCACCGTCACGCGCTACGAAACCACCGTCGGCCGCGCCATCCTGTCCGAAATCTTGCCGCATGGCCTGCCGTTCTCGGTACTGAACAAGGCCCTGAAGAAGAAAGAGATTTCGAAGCTGATCAACACGTCGTTCCGCAAGTGCGGCCTGCGTGCCACCGTCGTGTTCGCCGACAAGCTGATGCAGTCCGGTTTCCGTCTCGCGACGCGCGCCGGGATCTCGATCGCCGTCGACGACATGCTGGTACCGCCGCAGAAGGTCACCCTGATCGCGGCCGCGGAGCAGGAAGTCAAGCAGATCGAACAGCAGTATTCGTCCGGCCTGGTCACTTCCGGCGAGCGTTACAACAAGGTCGTCGACATCTGGGGCAAGACCTCGGACGAAGTCGGCAAGGCGATGATGGACCAGTTGAAAGTAGAAGATGTCATCAAGCGCGACGGCACCAAGTCGACGCAGGAATCGTTCAACGCCATTTACATGATGGCCGACTCCGGCGCGCGCGGTTCCGCGGCCCAGATTCGCCAGTTGGCCGGTATGCGAGGCCTGATGGCCAAGCCGGACGGTTCGATTATCGAGACGCCGATTACCGCGAACTTCCGCGAAGGCCTGAACGTGCTTCAGTACTTCATCTCGACCCACGGCGCTCGTAAAGGCCTGGCCGACACCGCGCTGAAAACCGCGAACTCGGGTTACCTGACGCGCCGCCTGGTCGACGTGACGCAGGATCTGGTTGTCATCGAGGACGATTGCAACACCACCAACGGCGCGCTGATGAAGGCGCTGGTCGAAGGCGGTGAAGTCATCGAGCCGCTGCGCGACCGTATCCTCGGCCGTGTCAACGTGCACGACATCGTCAATCCGGAAAGCCAGGAAACGCTGTACGAAGCAGGTTCCCTGCTCGACGAAGACATGGTCGAAGAAATCGAACGCCTGTCGATCGACGAAGTCAAGGTCCGTACGCCGCTCACTTGCGACACGCGCTTCGGCCTGTGCGCCATGTGCTACGGCCGTGACCTCGGCCGCGGCAGCATGGTCAACGCCGGCGAAGCTGTCGGTGTGGTCGCTGCGCAGTCGATCGGTGAGCCAGGTACCCAGCTGACGATGCGTACGTTCCACATCGGTGGTGCGGCATCGCGTGCTGCGGTGGCGTCGTCGGTGGAAGCGAAGTCGAACGGTACCATCCGTTTCACCGCGACCATGCGTTACGTCACCAACGGCAAGGGTTCGCAGATCGTCATTTCCCGTTCCGGCGAAGTGCTGATCACGGACGACCATGGCCGCGAGCGCGAGCGTCATAAAGTGCCGTACGGCGCGACCCTGAACGTCAAGGATGGCAACGTCATCAAGGCCGGTACGGCCCTGGCGACGTGGGATCCGCTGACCCGTCCGATCATCACCGAGTACGCAGGAACTGTGCGCTTCGAGAACGTGGAAGAGGGCGTCACCGTTGCTCGCCAGGTCGATGAAGTGACCGGCCTGTCGACCCTGGTGGCGATCGATGCGAAGCGTCGTGGTTCGCTGACCAAGACCTTGCGTCCACAGGTCAAGCTGCTCAACGAGAACAACGAAGAAGTCAAGATTGCCGGCACCGAACACAGTGTGGCGATCGGCTTCCAGGTTGGCGCGCTGATCATGGTCAAGGACGGCCAGTCGGTATCGGTCGGTGAAGTGCTGGCACGTATCCCGACCGAATCGCAGAAGACGCGCGACATTACCGGTGGTCTGCCACGGGTTGCCGAGCTGTTCGAAGCGCGTTCGCCGAAAGACGCCGGCATGCTGGCGGAAGTCACGGGTACGGTTGCGTTCGGTAAAGAAACCAAAGGCAAGCAGCGTCTGGAAATCACGGACATGGACGGCAACAAGCACGAGTTCCTGATCACCAAGGACAAGCAAGTGCTGGTACACGACGGCCAGGTAGTGAACAAGGGCGAGATGATCGTGGACGGCCCGGCCGATCCACAGGACATCCTGCGTCTGCTGGGTATCGAAGCGCTGGCCCGTTACATCGTCGACGAAGTGCAGGACGTCTACCGTCTGCAGGGCGTGAAGATCAACGACAAGCACATCGAAGTGATCGTGCGTCAGATGCTGCGCCGCGTGCAGATCGTCGAAGCTGGCGATGCGAACTACATCGTCGGTGAACAGGTCGAGCGTTCGGAACTGCTGGACGAAAACGACCGCGTCACTGCCGCCGGCAAGATCCCAGCAACGTACGAAAACGTACTGCTGGGTATTACCAAGGCATCGCTGTCGACCGATTCGTTCATCTCGGCTGCATCGTTCCAGGAAACCACCCGCGTCCTTACCGAAGCGGCGATCATGGGCAAGCGCGACGGTCTGCGCGGCCTGAAGGAAAACGTCATCGTCGGCCGCCTGATTCCTGGCGGTACGGGTCTCGCGTTCCATCGCGCCAAGAAGGAGAAAGAAGCGTGGGAAGTCGAAGAGCGTGCAGCGTTGCTGCAGCAGGAGAAGGCCAACATGGCTTCCGAGCTGCAAGCGATGGAAGACAGCACCGCAGCAGCAACCCATCAGGGCGACGACGCGTAATTAGCTAGTCACCCAAACGAAAACGGCACCGAGGAGAGCTCCCGGTGCCGTTTTTTTTGGTTGAATCGTTTGCCATGGCTACCTTTCCGAATGACCATAAGGAAGTCATTCTGCACAGGGAGCAGCCCACCCCTCTGTTTCGACAGTTCATCGCTAGGCTCGATCAACACGGATGCGGCGCTGCTATTGTTAAAACTCCAAATAAGAGGATAAATCCAATGCGCATCCGTTCTGTTTCGATATTCCTGTCCGTCCCGATTTCTATTCTTTGCGGCAGTGCACTTGCGGCAGCTACCGCCGCCGGCACGCCTGCCATCATTCCTGACGCCGGCCCACACGCCGTCGGCCTGCGTATCGTGCAGCAATATGACTACAGCCGTGTCATGGAAGCGCAGGTCGATGCATTCGGCAAAACTGTCAACGCCGAATCGGCGCGGCCAATCCAGATCATGATCTGGTATCCGGCCAAGCGCACCAATGCAGCGCCGATGCAGATCGCTGATTATCGCCAGGCCGCGCTGAGCGATGTCGACTTCGCTTTGCCAAGCGCCGAGGCAGCGAAGCAGCGGGCGGCCTGGATGGCGGGTCCGCAGAAAGTGCAGTATGGCGCGTCCACCTTGGCAGTGCGGGGCGCCGCTTCCGCTGACGGCAGCTTTCCGGTAGTGATCTACGCGCCTAGCTTCGCCTCCAACGCTTTCGAAAACCTCGATCTGTGCGAATACCTGGCCAGCCAGGGCTACGTGGTCATGGCAAGTCGCAGCCTGGGCGCACGCGCTCCCATGATGACCGACGATATCGAAGGCGTCGAGGCGCAGGCGGCCGATATCGCGTTCCTCGCCAATTATGCGCAAACGCTGCCGCAGGCCGACATCACGAAAGTCGCGGCGGCTGGCTTCAGCTGGGGCGGCATGGCCAATGTGTTTGCGGCCGCGCGCTCGAGCCGCATCAAAGCGTTGGTAAGTCTTGACGGCTCCATCCGCTTCCATCCGAAGATCTGGAGCGCGGCGACCTATGTGCGGCCGGCGCGCACGGCGGTGCCGATGCTGTTCCTGGGTGCCCGCACAGCGACGGCCGAGGCGATGGAGCGCAGCGAGAAATTCGGCGCCAGCTACCTCAACGCGATGAAATATTCGGATGTGTATGTCACGACCATGCCCCCGATGACGCATTCCGACTTCAGTTCATGGCACCTGCGCTTTGCCGGCGACAATGCGTTCGGCGACTACCAGCGCGCCGATGTGCTGCACGCATACCGCAGCGGTGCACTTTACGTGCACAAGTTCCTGGACGCTTATCTGAAAAGCGATGCCAAGGCGCTGGCATTCATGAAGAAATCGCCAGCGGGCCATGGCATCGGACCGCAGGTAATGTCGATGGAAACAGTTCCTGCGAAGTTTGTCCCGGTTGGCGAGGCAGACTTTTTGCGCGCGTACGCCAAGGCCGGCTTTAAGGACGCGCAAAACATTTATACCGACATGGCCGCGTCATCGCCGGACTTTAAGGTCAGCCCCATCAACCTGAATACCTGGGGCTATCAACAGCTGGGTATAAAAAACGCGCGCGCTGCGGTGGAGATGTTCAGGCTGGCGACACACATCGAACCGAATTACGGCAATGCCTACGATAGCGAGGGCGAAGCATATGAGGCGCTGGGTGAGACAGCGTTGGCAATCGCGGCTTACGAAAAGGCAGTCGCGGTGGACAAACGGCAGACGAACGCCATTGCGCGGCTGAAGGATCTGCGCTCAGGCGGCGTGAAATAAGCGGATAAACCGCACCAGGGAGAGACTTCAGGCGCCGCGGGTTGACGATAGGGCCGGCTCGAAGCAGATGGGTTGCCGCAGTGCGGCCGAGGTCGACTTCTGTATCGACCTCCAGCATTGCAGGGTGCCGGCCAGGCGACCAAGGAAGTAGCCGCTAAAAATGCCGAGCGAGGCGCATACAACAGTCGAAAAGAGCGGATCGTGGCTGGCTAACGGCTTGATCACGAGCGTCACGGCGGTGGCGTACTTGGTGAAGAAGATCGCCATCATCATCGCCAACGGCGCCCAGCTGCCGTGGACACGCACGAGGCCAGGCGAGGCACCAGCGCTGATGCCTGCGCTGCTGAACTTCCAGACCAGCAGCGTCATCAGCACCGCACCGCCTGCCCAGGCCGACAGCGGCATGAACTCGGCGCCGAACTTTGCCACGACGTCCTGCAGCGACAGGGCGAGCATGATGACGGGGATGATGAACAGCTTCCGGATCGTCACCTCGCGCCCGCGCATTGCCACGACGCCCCGATAAACCAGCAAGGCAAGAATCGCCCATACGTAGAAAGGGGTGTGGGTCACAATTTGAATCAGCATCGCATGGTCCGCAAAGTTGGTTAAGTTGCTGCCACTTTGCCCGAGAGCGGACTGATGCTGGGGCCCATGCGACGAATGAATGTATGCGGACGTGAAATGCTGCCAGGCAGCGCCAAATGCAGTGCGGCCAGTGCCTTTGCTACGTCGCTTTGTGCGCGCTTTTGGGGGGTGTGCGTACTGAACGGCGCACAAAGGCGTAATATCTGTGTTCTATATTAGACCGGAGATACAAATGGCTTTTGAAAATTTCTTGTCGAAGCTGAAGAGCAAAGCCAGCGAGCTGAAGACGGAAGCGCTGAAGTACAAGAACAAGGACTTCCTGAACGCGGCTATGGCGGGTTCGGCGCTGGTGGCGATGGCGGACGGCAGCGTCAGCGCGGAAGAAAAGCAGAAAATGGTTAAGTTCATCGAAAGCAACGACGCCATGTCCGTGTTCACGACCAGCGACGTCATCAAGGCGTTCCAGGATTTTGTCGGCCAGATCGAGTTCGACAAGGACATCGGCGAAGCCAAGGCTTACGCCGCGCTGCACAAGATGAAATCCAACGAAGGCGCCGCGCGCCTGCTGGTGCGGATGGTCATCGCGATTGCTTCGTCGGACGGAAACTTTGACGTGAGCGAACAGGCAGTCGCTAAACGGATCATCAAGGAGTTGGGTTTGACTCCTGCGGAGTTTGAACTGACGTAAGCGTCAGCTCGCTGGTCATCCAGAATGAAAGGCACCGGGGCGCAAAGTCAGGTGCCTTTCACCATGTCCAAACCCGAATCGACCAGATCAAAGTTCCACTACCGACACTCCTGCCGCCAGCATGTCGCGTAGATGCTGCCAGCGGCGCTCAAGAGATGAGATCGACACTACGGCAATTCCCTGATCGCCCCGAGATTACTTGCGGTGGAATTCCCTTTGAAGGGGAGCGTCGCGAACGTGAGTGCAGGAAATTCCGGCTCTATTCAGATGTAGAGCGAGCGCTGGAGGAAGTTGGCTATCGATGAGCAGGTTCAAGTCGGCGCCAAGTCAGTTCGGTCGACTTGAGCTGCCGCGTAATTTAACGCCGCGAAGATATCTTCGGCTTACGTCCACATATACACGATCCTATAGTAAACGTTGACGGCCAGCCGACGATCGTCGCACAGTGATCCTCGAGGGCGGACGCCCTTTGCCATATGCCGATATACTCGCCGTTTCCAATAGGCAAAAGGCAGTCCGTTTCATGAAATTCGAACACTCAGTAATCGTCGCGGCGATGTTGCTCGCGATAGCACCGGCGCAAGCCGCCGAAACCGAACAGCACTTGTTGCGTTGCGCCGTCCTCGGTGATTCAAGCGCCCGGCTCGGTTGTTTTGATGCCTTGTCCAAGCAGGTAGAGAAGGCATCTACCGCCAAACCAGCTACCCCTGCAGCTCCCGCCGAGTCCGCCGCGATCGCGACCATCGCCGCGCCAGCCGCACCGGCCGCACCAGCCGAAGCCGTCGTCGCCGCAGCGCCCGAGAAGAAGGTGATGAAGCCGGACACCCCGATCTCGCGCATGTCGCAGGAGTGGGAACTGAACACCGCCGCCAAGCGCGGCCGCTACGCGGTGCACCAGCTGCTGGACAACTACCTGCTCGTTGCCAACCAGAGCAACGCCACCAACGACCGCCCGTTCCGCACATTCCTGCCGGAAGGCTACAAGTCGAAGCACGTCGAGCTGACGTACCAGCTCAGCTTCAAGGCAAAGCTGATCGAGAGCATCGCCGATACGCCGATCGACATCTGGGCCGGCTACACGCAGAAAAGTTTCTGGCAGGCGTACGCACGCCGCGAGTCGAGCCCGTTCCGCGAAACGAATTACCAGCCGGAAGTGATGGCGGTGATGCCGATCAATAAGAACATCGGCAACGCGAGCGTGCGCTTCGCCTCCGTCGGCTTCGTGCACCAGTCGAACGGCCAATCGTCGTCGCTGTCGCGCAGCTGGAACCGGTTCTACGCCCAGCTTGGCATGGAAAGCGGCGACCTCGGCGTTACCGCGCGCGTCTGGAAGCGGCTCGACAATGCCAAGTCGAACAACGACAACGCGGACATCACCGATTTCATGGGCCACGGCGACGTGCGCATCACCTACCGCGACAAAGGGTATGAGTATTCAGCGATGTTGCGCCGCAATTTCGACACCAGGCACGGCGCGGTACAGGCCAGCGTCGCGTTTCCGCTGGTGGTCAACCTGAAGGGTTATGTCCAGGTCTTCACCGGCTACGGCCAGAGCCTGATCGACTACAACTACGCGCAAAAATCGATCGGCGTTGGCGTGCTGATGGACTTCTAAGAACACACACGGTCTTTTTACGAGAACGGCGTTAGAGTTTCTGGCGCCGTTTTTCATTTAAACAGCTGCGCGTATCAAGCCTGCGGCTCGATGCGGCTTGTAGGTAGGCGGCCAATCTTGCGCCGGTTGTGCCGGTGATGCCGGCGCCCGCCAGCACTGCCGATCTTGCTTGGCACCTGGTCGGACCGGCGTCTCCGGCGCGGCGGAAATTGCCCAGCAATCGCTGTGCAACACCGCCCTTGCCATCCTCGCCATCAGCAGCCTGGTGCGGCTGTGGCCCAGGTCGGAATCCCTGCGTTCGCGAGCATGGCGTGCGTGAAAGTGGTCGTGTTGCGCCTTCTGTTCAAGCCCGCCGTGCCGTCAACCTATCGGCAGTACGTATTGACAGCGTGGCAAGCGCTCAGCAAACTGACATCGCGGTACGATCTGGGTACACAACTTTGAGAGGACGACAATGAAACTACCTGTGTGTGCAGTCGCACTGGCGCTGGCCTGCGCGGTGGGAGCGGCGGCGGCAGCCGACATTCGCGTACCGATGAAACTCCTGACCGACGCCGGCGAGGATGCCGCCGCCGGCACCGTCACCATCAGCGAAAGCCGCTACGGCCTGGTGTTCACGCCATCGCTCACTGGCTTGCCGCCTGGCCTGCACGGTTTCCACGTGCACGAAAACGCCAGTTGCGCGACCGGCGTCAAGGAAGGCAAGCCGGTCGCAGGCCTTGCCGCAGGCGGCCACTACGATCCCGCCGGCAGCAAAAAGCATGGCCTGCCGTGGGGCGACGGCCACCTCGGCGACTTGCCGGCACTGGCCGTGGACGCGGCCGGCAACGCGAGCAACCCGGTGCTCGCGCCGCGCCTGAAACTGGCCGACCTCAAGGGCCGCTCGCTGATGGTCCATGTGGGCGGCGACAACCATGCCGATCATCCGGCCGCACTGGGCGGAGGTGGCGCGCGGCTCGTCTGCGGCCCTATCCCTTGAAGCAAGAACGGCACCGGGGAAACCCACGGTGCCGCCTGGCTCTCTGCGTTGAGCAGCCGCTGCTATACGGCGCGCTTTGACTTGGCGTTCCGGCGCAGCGTCAATCCTAGCCCGGCGAAACCGATCGCCAGCAATCCGAGCGAGCCGGGCTCAGGCACCTGTGCGCTGACGCTGTTGTCAGCGTAAGTGCGGAACGTCAGATCGAAACTGGCGTACCCTGTCGTAGTTCCGGCGAAGACGGCGTTACCGCTGGCGTAGTCTGGAGACCCGAACGATGCGACGATCGAATGCGTCGATTGCATGATCAAGAAATACTGTGCACCGCTGGTGATCGCCACCGGATTCCAGAAAACGTCGACCCATTCTGAATTTTTATTGACGCCAGACACTGTGCCCGAGGCAAGCAGATTAGATGAGGTCGGGGCGTAGCCACTGTAGAGCGAAATAGTCACGCTGCCGGCGCTGCCATCGCCATATCCAGGATCGACGAAGAATCCCGCGCCTGAGATATTCGAGGCATTCTGCCGAAACGACTGGCCACAGGCGCCGTTATCGTTGGTGAAACAAAACCCGCCCCAACGCACCGGATTGCTCTGATCGACGATGGGCGCCGCCGACACTGGCGCGTGAAGGGCGACGACGGCGAGCAACGTTGCCGCCAATTTCAGAAATGATTTCATTGGTATTCCCCAGGTTGGTTATTGTTAGCTACTCCTGTTACATGAGCACGATCCGTGCCTGCTGGAAATTACCGTTGCGAATCATGGTCTTAAAGTTTTATGGAAACGAAAGTTGCCATAATGTGTAAGTAATTTCGACGAGGAAATAGCGAGGTATGTGGGAAAATGAGTGTGGCGCCGCGCTGTCTGGCGACGCCACGGTATTGCTGGTATTACTGCGCGCCGGCGCGGATCTTGCCGAAAGCGTCGCCCGCCTTCCAGGCCGGCATCTTCGGCGCGTTGGCAACGGCGCGGCCAAGGTTCAGCGTGAACTGCGCCTGCTGCACCATGCCCGACAGGTCCCAGCTGGCGTCGTATTCATCCGACACTTGGTGATAGCGCTGGTTGTAGGCCTTCGCTTTGACCTTGCCCGCTTCGGCGTCCTTGGTGTAATCGCTGCCGCCGCCGACCGAAAATGCAGGGATGCCCGACTTGGCGAAGCTGAAATGGTCGCTGCGGAAGTAGCCGCCGGCCAGGTCCGGCGTCGCCGGCGCCACCTTCATGCCCATCGCCTTGGCCACCGCTTCGGCCATCGCACCGAGCTCGGTGCGCTCGCTGCCCTTGGTGCCGATGTCGTTGGTCGCGCCGACAAAGTTCAGGCTGTCGAGGTTCAGGTTGGCCGCAGTTTTCGCTGCCGGCCACAAAGGACTGGCGGCATAAGCGGCGCTGCCGAGCAGGCCCTGTTCTTCCGCCGCCACCCACAGGAACATCTGGCTGCGCCTGGCCGGCGCCTTGACCGCTTCCTGCGCCATCGCCAACAGGCCCGCCGAACCGGACGCGTTGTCGACCGCGCCGTTGTAGATTGTGTCGCCCGTGCTGCCCTGCTTGCCCAGGTGGTCCCAGTGCGCGCTGTAGATGACGACTTCGTCCTTCAGCTTCGGATCGGTGCCTGGCACCAGGCCGGCGACGTTGAACTGGTCGATCATGCGGATTTCGGCGCGCGTTTCGCCCTTGACTCTGGCGCCCAGGGCGACCGGATTGAAGTCCTTGCTTTCAGCCGCCGCGCGCAGCTTGTCGAGGTCCTGGCCGGAGGCGGCGAACACGCCGCGCGCGGTCGCTTCGGTCATCCAGCCTTCCATGCTGGCGCCGCCCTTGCCGCCAGCGAGCTGGAAGCGCTCGGCCATCCAGCTGTTCTGCACCACGCTCCAGCCGTACGAGGCCGATGCGTCGGTATGGATCAACAGCACGCCTGCCGCGCCGCGCCGCGCCGCTTCTTCGAACTTGTAGGTCCAGCGGCCGTAGTAGGTCAGGCCCTTGCCGCCGAAGCGATCCGGCTCGGCGGCCGTCGGCATCGGGTCGTTCACCATCATCACCAGGATCTTGCCCTTGGCGTCGAGGCCCTTGTAGTCGTCCCAGCCTTGCTCCGGCGCGGTGATGCCATAGCCGACGAACACCAGCTCGGCGTCCATCGCGTGCGCCGCCTGTGCGTCGCCCGGCGCCCACACCCAGTCTTTGCCGAACGCCAGCGACTGCGCCTTGCCGCCCGCTTCCAGCACGACCTTGCTGTCCTGCGGCGCCGACTTGACGCCGGCGATTTTCACGCTCTGGCGGAAGCTGGCGCCATTGGCAGGCTTCAGGCCGGCGGCCATCGCCTGCGCCTCCAGGTAGGCGACGGCGAGGTCGCCGCCGCGCTGGCCGGTGCCGCGCCCTTCGAGCATGTCGGAAGACAGGAACGACAGGTGGGCGCGCAGCGGCGCTTCGCGGACGGTCGGCGTGGCGGCGGCAGACGCCTTGGCGGCGTGGCTTGGTGCGGCCAGCACCAGGCTGGTGGCCAGTGCGCTTGCAATGGCGGAGGAAAGCTTCATTTGCATGGGTTCCGAATTCGATCAGGTTGAAGTGGGAAGTCTGTTCGCCGCCTTGTAAGCGGCGAGACATTGTACCGTCCCTACCTGAACAGCAGCGTATCGGACAGGATCGTCGTTTCCGTCATCGGCGTCGTCAACGGCAGCATGCCCGGCGGGCGTGCGCCGGCCGCATTCGGCGGCAGGCCGGGGATCCGCTCATGGATGAAGATGCGCGACAGTTCATCCGAATTCAAGTCGAAGCGAAAGTGCAGCAGCTGGCCGCCCATGCCGTACAGGGAGAGGGTCCAGTTGCTGGTGTGTTCCAGCGTCAGCGGCCGGCCGTTGATGCTGGTGCGCAGCGTGCCTGCGCCTTTCAATGTGACGTCGATGTTCGGCACCTCCGGCTTGGCCTGCAGCGTGAATTCGACCGAGCGACCCTTCGGCAGCACCTCGTCCTTGAGCACCCGGATGTCGGGATAGTCGAGTCGGTGGTCCGGCGCCCGCGCCAGCCACATTTTCGGGCTGTTGTGGCCGAACGCGTCGACCTGCACCTGGGGCCGGATGGCGTTCGGAAAGAACTGCTTCGACCACGCGTCGAGCGGTACGGCCGGCAGCATCCAGTACGACTTCCAGTTGTACGCGTCCTTCAGGTAGGCCATGCGGTTCGGCTGCGGAATCGGCGCCGATCCGTAAGGCGGGATGGTTGCCGCGACGGCGATGCAAGCGGCGCACATCGCCAGCAGGCCGCGCACCACAAAGCGCCGCTGCGCCGTCAGCAGCAGCGCCGTCAGGCCAA
Source organism: Massilia sp. TWR1-2-2 (assembly GCF_049897565.1). Classification (NCBI taxonomy): domain Bacteria; kingdom Pseudomonadati; phylum Pseudomonadota; class Betaproteobacteria; order Burkholderiales; family Oxalobacteraceae; genus Massilia; species Massilia sp. TWR1-2-2. Next base: position 21,590 of record NZ_JAFCWM010000022.1, read on the forward strand.
GCAGCAGGGCCAGCGCCGCCATCGGCAGGTTCATGTTGTCGGGCGAGGTGACGGTAAATATCTGCGGCACCAGCGGCGCCACCAGCAGCAGCGCCGGCACCGAGCCGGCCAGCAGGATCAGCGCGCGCTGATAGCCGCGCAGGCGATTGGCGAACGGCGAATACAGCGCGCCGTATGCCAGCAGCGTGCCGGTCAGCGGCCAGGCCAGCGCGTAGCTCGCGCCAGGCAGCTTCCACGTTGCCAGCGGCAGCAGGATGGCGATCAGCAGCAGCGGGCCGAGCGCCGCGGCGGCGTGGCCGACCGCGCGCCGCAAGCCGCGCTGGAACCCGATGAACATGGCGGCGCCGAGCGCCGCGAAGCCGGCCAGGAACCATTGGTCGCCGGCGCCGGCGCCGTTGCTGCGGAAGTCGTGGCCGGTGTGCAGCGACGGGAACGCGGTCCAGATCAGGAACGTGGCCAGTGCACCGATAACACTGATGAACACGAAGCCGAGCGCGCCGTTGACGATGTCGCCCGGCCCGGCGTCGCGGCGATACACCGCCATCCAGCAGACGATGACGAACAGCAGGCAGGTCACGCGCGTCAGCATCCACGTCGCTTCGGCCGGATAGTGGACCACGCCAAAGCCCGGCAGGTTGAAGTACACCGCGGCGCCGGCGATGCGGGTAGCAGGCGCATCGCCGAAGTGGCGTGCCAGCGCGGTCATGGTCTCGCCCATTGCCCGCACGCTGGCCGGGTCAAGTCGGTCCGGCGTATCGCGCGAGCCGAACGCATGGCCGTTGCTGCTTTCAAGGTTGGCAAAGTGCAGGCGCGCGCTGCCCAGCGTGTCGAGCGCGCCCATGTCCGGCGTGCCCGGCATGAACTGGTACACCGCCTGCATCAGCGACGAGCCGCGCGGGTTTGGCGCCGCCCTGGCCCAGCCGCCGATGGCGCCGCGGTTGTCGCCGCTCGAGCCGATCAGCACCGGCGCGCCGGCGCTGCCGCGGCCATCGAAGCGGATCACCACGCCGGCGCGCTTGGCCAGCCGATGCTGGCCGGCGAAGGCGCGCGCGCCCAGGCCGCCGACGTTCTCGCCGTCGGCGAACAGCACCAGCAGGTCGTTGGCGCGCGGCGCGCCTGCCTGCAGCATGCGCAGCGTTTCCAGCATCGCCGCCACCGGCGCTGCCGACGACGCCGCGCCCACGCTGCGCTCGGCCGTGTCGTAGCTGGTGGCGAGCAGCAGCGCCGGCCGGAGCGCATGGCCCGGCGCGTTGCCCGGCACCTGCACCACGATGTTGTTGACCACGCCGAGCGCGACGCGCGCATTGTGTTGGCGGTCGATCCAGGTCTTTTGCGCGGTGGCGGTCTGCACCTGCGGCTCCAGTCCCATGGCCCGCAGCTGCGCGACGATGTACTGGCGCGCCTCGGCATTGGCGACGCTGGCGACCGGGCGCGGCGTGGCGGCCAGGAAGCGCACATCGGACATCGCGCGCGGTGTAGAAAAGCCGGCGGTTGCCGCTGGCGTCGCCGAAGGCGCCGGCGGCGCCACGGGCCGCAGCACCGCCCAGGCAAGCGCCGCGCATGCGAGCAGCGTCGCGGCGAGCTGTGTGCGCGGCAGGCTTGGAGTAATCAGCATGATGGTGTTTCCCGTCTCTTGTTCTGGTGTCTGGCAGTGGTTGGCTTGCAGCGCAGTTGTGGCAATGGCGACCGCTTGTTTCGGTGGTAAAAAAACCCCGCCCGGCTGAGGCGAGGCGGGGAAAGGCTCAACTGGTAACGGTTAGTCCAGCGTCCAGACATAGGCGATCTGCGCCCAGCCTTGCTCGGCGACGCCGCCATTGGTGGCCGGCTTGAACTTGCAGGTGCTCAGCGCGGCCACGGCAGCCTTGTCGAGTTCACTCGAGCCGCTCGAACTGTGGATGCGCGAACCGGCCACGCGGCCGTCGGCGCCGACCAGCAGGGCCAGGGTCACCGTGCCCGATTGGTTTTTGCGTACGGCATTGACGGGATAATCCGGCCTGACGCAGCCGTTGGCGCGAAGATCGCGTGAAATACCGCGACCACCGCGATCTTGCTTGCCTTGCTGCTGTGACCGTTGTTCATGTGCGAGAAGTGCATGGCGATCTCCTTGTTGTAGCGGCTGGGAGTAATCAAATTTACAAGCGGAAAGAACGTTAAGAAACTAAGCTATGGAAGAAATATATGCCATCTACTAGCAACTGAACAGCTATTTCGTAGCATTTCTGATGAGCCTTCTATGAACGCGGAGGAGAACAGGCTGGCAGAATTGCCCCTCGCGCCCCGCGTCGATGTGTGAAATAATCCTAACGTCAGGAATATGTTTCCGTTCGATGGCATCTTCCGTTGCCAGCTGATGGTAAGTCGATAGAGCAGGCGCCGCGGCGCCGCAGGGAGAGCAAATGGAAGCTGTAACCAAACCGGTCCGCGTGATGCTGGCCGACGACCATCCGATCGTCATGACCGGCTTCGCGCTGTCGCTTGAAGGCGTCGGCATGGACGTGGTGGGCCAGGCCCGCGCGCCCGAAGAAGCGGCCACCATGTATGCGGACCTTCTGCCCGACGTGCTGGTGCTCGACATCCGCTTCGGCACCGAGCTGACCGGGCTCGATGCGGCGCGCTCGCTGCTGGGCGCCTACCCGGCGGCCAATATCGTCTTTCTCAGCCAGTTCGACCAGGACAGCCTGATCAAGGAAACCTACCGGCTCGGCGCGCGCGCTTTCGTCACCAAGGATTGCGATCCGGCCGACCTGGCCACCGCGGTGCGCCATGCGAACGAGGGCAAGCTGTACTTCCTGCCGCAGATCGCCGAGCGGCTCGCCAACCTGTCGGTGCGCGGCGACGTCTCGCCGCAGTCGCAGCTCGACCAGCGCGGGCTGGAGATATTCAAGCTGATGGCCGAAGGCCTGACCAACGCCGAAATCGCCGAGAAGCTGGAGCTGTCGACCAAGACGATCAGCAATATCAGCCAGTCGATCAAGGAAAAGCTGGGCGTGCACCGCCAGGCCTACATTACCAAGCTGGCCGTCAAGCACGGCCTGATCGAACCCTAGTGCGAGCCGGCGCGCGGCGGCGGCTGTTGGCGGCGGCGCTGTTCGCGCTGGCCGCGCCGTTCGCCTGCGCCGAGCAGGTGCACGGCTACCGCTTCCATATCGTCACCGGCGACGACAGCGCGCAGACGCGCCGCATTGCCGACGACCTGTACCAGCGGCTGGTGCCGCTGTCGGCGATGTTCCGCACCGAGCTGGCGCAGCGACGCCGCATGGTCTACATCGCCATCGGCCCGGCCGCGCTGCGCGACGTCGCCGCCCGCAAGGACGACTGCGTCGTCATCTCCGCCTTTACCTCCAGCGCCGTGTGGCGGGCGGTGGTCGCCGGCGCCACGCCGGCGCGCGCAGCGGCGATGACGGCGGTATATGCGGAGCCGGCGCCGGCCAGCCAGCTGCAGCTCGCCGCGCTGCTGTACCGCCGGCCGGTCAAGGCCGCTGTCATCCTCGGCGCCGAAACGGCGCATCTGAAAAGCGTTCTGCACGGCGCCGCCGCGCTCGAGGAACTGGCGCCGGGCGAGGACATCAACCGCGTCCTCAATCGCATCGCTTCCCACGAGGTGCTGTTGGCGATGCCCGACAGCGGCGTCTACAACGTCGACACGCTGCGCAACATCCTGCTGTCGACCTACCGCCACAAGCAGGGCGTGATCGGCTTTTCGGCCGACATGGTCAAGGCCGGCGCGCTGGCGTCGACCTACTCGGAGATCGAAGATATCAACGCGCAGGTGGCCGACATGGCAGCCGCCTTTGTCGCCACCGGCGAACTGGCGCCGCCGCAGTTTCCGCGCTATTTTCAGACGATCATCAATGAGGGCGTGGCGCGCTCGCTCGACCTCGATGTCGGCAGCGCCGCCCGAACGTTCGCGCGCCGAGCGCCGGCCCGGCCGCGATGAAGCCGCGCTTCTGGCAAAGCTGGAGCATCGGCACCCGCATGATCTTCATCACCATGCTGCCGGTGGTGTTCCTGTTTGCGTCGCTGATTGGCTACTCGTGGTTTTCGCACCGCGCCCAGGTCGCCGAGGAGCTGGCTGAGCGCGGCCGCATCCTGGCCCGCGCGCTGGCCGAAACGAGCGAGTACAACGTTATCTCCGGCAACCTGTCCGACCTGCGCCTGACCATCAATGGCCTGGTCCAGTCGGACAAGAGCATCTACCGCATCGACGTGATGGACACCAATCACAAACCGGCCATCAGCGTCGCCTCGCAATTTGCCGTTCGCGCCGAGCCGCATTTCTACGAGGCGCCGATCAACAAGCAGGTGATCTGGGTGAACCTGTTTTCCGACAATGGCGCGCCCCACGTATCGGGCCCGAGCGACACCAAGCCGCCGACCCAGCCGGCCGAAGTAGTGGGCTGGGTGCGGGTGACGATGTCGCCGACGAACATGCTGGCCAAGCAGATGCGCCGCTTCCAGATCGAGGTGGCGATGGCGGCGCTGGCGCTGGCCGTCAGCGGCGCACTGGCGTGGTTCCTCGCGCGCAGCCTGACCTTGCCGCTGCGCGCGTCGATCGGCGCGCTGCGCAAGATCCGCGGCGGCGACTACCGCTCCGACCTGCCGGTGACGACCGGCGGCGAGATCGGCGAGCTGCAGGAATCGATCGCCGAAATGTCGCTCGCGCTCGACCAGTCCAAGCAGCACCTGGAGAACAAGGTCGACGAGCGCACCCGCGACCTGGTCGCCTCGCGTAACGAGGCGCTCAAGGCCGACGCCGACAAGCGCAAGCTGATCCAGAAAGTAAATTCCATCGTCGAGGACGAGCGCAAGAGCATCGCCATCGAAATCCACGACGAACTCAATGCTTCGCTGATCGCCGCGCGGCTCGAATCGCAAAGCATCCTGCGCCTGGCCGGCCAGGCGGGGGAGGGCGCGGCCATCGAGCAGATCAAGCAGAAGTCGCAGGCCATCACCAAGCTCACGCTCGACCTGTATGCCAGCGGGCGGCGGCTGGTGCGGCGCCTTCGTCCCGAGGTGCTCGACATGCTTGGCCTGCACGGCGCCGTCGAGGAAATGATGCGCCATTACGGCAGCGATTCCGGCTGTCGTTTCGACTTCCATTCAGAGGGCGATTTCTCGCACCTCGAAAACGAACTGGCCATTTCCGCTTACCGCATCATCCAGGAAGCGCTGTCTAACGTGATCAAGCACGCTATCGCCACCCACGTACAGGTGTCGCTGACGCTGTCGGCGGCCGTGCTGCATATCGAAGTGGCAGACAACGGCGCCGGCTTCGACGTCGCCGGTGCGTCCGCCGGCATCGGTATCATTGGCATGCGCGAGCGGGTGTACGCGCTCGGCGGCACCATCGGCTTCGCGTCGGACGCCAACGGCACCGTCGTCGCCATCGCGCTGCCACTTGGCGCGCCATCTGCTGTATCGTAGCGAAATCGCTTTTTTACCTATACCCGCCATGAACGAACTCCTCACGCCCTACGAGCAGGGCAACAAGAACCAGACCACCACCTGGGCCGAATGCGTCGCCTGGTACGAGATGCTGGCGCAGCGTTTTCCGGCGGTGCTCAGTTTTGGCCAGGTCGGCACGTCCGACGCCGGTGTGCCGATCCACGCAGGCGTGGTCAGTGCCGACGGCGTGTTCGACCGCGCCCGCATCAAGAGCGAAGGGCGGCCCGTCTTCTTCAACAACAACGGCATCCATCCGGGCGAGCCGGAAGGCGTCGATGCCTGCATGGCGCTGGTGCGCGACTTCTGCGTCGAGCCGGCGCGCCTGGCCGCGCTGGGCGAGACGGTGTTCCTGTTCGTCCCGATGTACAACGTCGACGGCAGCCTCAATCGCGCCGACACGTCGCGCGTGAACCAGGACGGGCCCGAGCAGTTCGGCTTTCGCGGCAACAGCCGCCACCTCGACCTGAACCGCGACTTCGTCAAGTGCGACACGCTCGCGGCGCGCGTGTTCAACCAGCTGTTCACCGCGTGGGACCCGGATGTGATGGTCGACACTCATACTTCCAACGGCGCCGACTACCCGTACACCATGACCTTGATCCACACCCAGGCCGACAAGCTTGGCGGCGCGCTCGGCGCCTTCCTCACCGACACCATGCTGCCGGCGATGTTTGCCGACATGGCCCGGCGCGGCTGGCCTACCTGCCCGTACGTCAATCCCGTCAAGGACAGTCCGGACCACGGCATCGCCGAATTTTTGGAGACCCCGCGCTTCTCGACCGGTTACGCCGCGCTGCACCACACCATCGGCTTCATGCCCGAGACGCACATGCTCAAGCCCTTCGCCGACCGCTACGACTCGATGCGCGCGCTGGTCGAGAGCGCGCTGGCGTTCACGGTTGAACATGCGGTGCAGATCGAGGAACTGCGGCGCGCCGCGAAGGACGAAGGCAAGACGCGGCCCGAGTGGCCGGTGCACTGGTCGATGGACGAATCGAAGCCATCGAGTTTCCGCTTCAAGGGCTATGCCGCCAAATATTCGCCAAGCCTGTTGGGCGACTACACGCGCCTGTCGTACGACCGCAGCGAAGCGTGGGAGCGCGACATCGCCTACTTCAACAGCTTCCCCGCCGACGTCACGGTCAAGGCGCCGCGCGCCTACGTGATTCCGCAGGCGTGGCGCGAAGCGATCGAGCGGCTCGAGTGGAACGGCGTGCAGATGACGCGCCTGGCGGCCGACACCGCGATGGACGTCGACTATTATCAGGTCAAGTCGGTGGTATCGCGCGCGAATGCGTACGAAGGTCACATGTTCCACGATGACGTGGTGCTGGAAAAGCGCAGCGGGCGGGTCAACCTGCGGGCCGGCGACTATGTCGTCGCGCTCGACCAGGACCAGGCTCGCTATGCGGTCGAGATGCTCGAGCCGCAGGGACACGACAGCTTCTTCCGCTGGGGCTTTTTCAACAGCGTGCTGGAGAAAAAGGAAGCGTATTCCGATTACGTATTCGAAGACCATGCGCTGGACCTGCTGCGCGACGAGCCGGAGCTGAAGGCCAAATTCGAAGCATGGAAGGGCGCCAATGCGGCGCTGGTGTCGGACCAGGGCGCGGTGCTTGACTTCATCTTCGCCAATTGCCAGCGCTACCGCGAACCCGAGTGGAGCCGCTACCCCGTCTTCATGCTCGCCTGGCGCCAACGTTAGAAAAAATCGCCATTCTTCCAGCCGTCATTGCTGCCACTGGCAGAAATGACGGTCATTCGTGTGGTGGTCTGGATTGCTTGTTGGCCGCGATCCAGCGATCCACCTTCGCTTCGAGCAGCGACAACGGCAGCGTGCCATCGCCCAGCACTACCTGGTGGAACGCCGGCAGACTGAACTTCGGACCCAGCGCGGCAGTCGCGCGCGCCCGCAACTGCGCGATCTTCAGCGATCCGATCTTGTACCCCAGCGCCTGTCCCGGCCACACCATGTAGCGCTCCGTCTCGCTCTTGGCGACGTCGGAGTAGCCCAGCGTATCCTTCATGTACTGGATAGACTGCTCGCGCGTCCACCCCTTCGCATGCATGCCGGTGTCGACCACCAGCCGCACCGCCCGCAGCATCTCGTCGCTCAAGTGGCCGAAGTAATCCTCCGGCTTGTCGAACAGCCCCATCTCCTTGCCCAGCGTTTCCGCATACAGCGCCCACCCTTCGGTGAACGCGTTGTTGCCGCCGAATTTACGGAAGTTCGGCAGGTTCAGTTCCTGCAGCAGCGCGATATGGAAGTGGTGCCCCGGCTGCCCTTCGTGCAGGAACAAGGTCACCATGCCGGTGCTGCCGTACTGCTTCGGATCGTTCACCACCGACCAGAACACGCCAGGCCGCGAGCCGTCCGCCGCCGGCGCCGTGTAGTGGTCGGACGCCGTCGCGCGGCTCAGTTCAGGCTCGAGCCGCAGGTCGAGCGGCGCCTTCGGCGTCAGCGTGAACAGCGCCGGCAGCTTGGTGCGCAGCTTCGCATCGAGCTCGCGGTACACGTCGATCACCTGCTTCTCCGTGGTGAACGGGCGGTACTTCTCCTGTTCCGCGACCCACGTCGGCAAGCCGTTGGCCGGCCCGGTGTAGCCCATTTTCGGTCCGACCACGCCAAACTCGCGCTGGATGCGCGCCACTTCCTGCAGGCCGATTGCGTGGATTTCTTCCGGCGTCATCGTCGTCGTGGTCTGGCTGGCCACGCGTGCCATGTACCACTCCATGCCACCTGGCAGTGCGCTCCAGCCGGTGCTGGTGCGCGCCGCCGGAATGTATTCGTTCTCGAGGAACGTGGCCAGCCGCGCCAGTGCCGGCGCCAGCTTCTTGTCGATCGTCAGGCGGTACGCCGCGGTGAGCGATTTTTTATCGGCCGCCGAAAAGCCGGCCGGCAGGTTGGTGATCGGCGTATAGAAGATGCTCGCTTCCGGCGTCGCGCTGACCAGCTTCTTGAACTGGGGCAGGGCGGACAGCATCGGCGCCTTCGGCTGCGTGATGCCCTGCTTGACGCCTTCGCGCATGTTGGCGATCGCCTGGTCGATCCACGCCGGCAGCTGGTTCAGCCGGTTCAGGTAAGCCCTGTAGCCCTTGACGCTGGTGAGCGACTGCGCCGCCTGGCCGCCGGCGTAGTTCGCCAGCGTCACCGGCATGCTGTCCATCTGGTCGATCGGCAGCAGGTGCTGCGGGAACTTCTCCAGGCTGAGGATCGATCGCAGTTCGTATGCCAGGATGTCGTAATTGACCTGGCCCTTCGCGCTCAGCGCATTGCGCGAAATGCTGCGCAGCTTGTCCTGAAAGCCGCGATACAGCCCGTACTGGCGCGCGCGCATCGTCGGGCTGATCGACATGCCGATCTGGTCGTCGAAGCGGCCGTCGCCGTTTTCGGTCGCGCCAACCGGCTCGAAGCGCGCCACCGCATCGTAGTACTGGCTGGCCAGCAGGTCGAGCTGTTTGCCGGCTTGTGTGGCGCCGGCGGTATGTGCGGCGGCTGCCTTGGCCGTGGCCGCGCCGGCTGGCGCGCAGGCGATCAGGATCGCGGCGCCGATCGCGCCGAGCGTGAAGTGCTGTTTCATGGGTTCCTGCCTTTTTGTTAGTAGCTTGCGAGCGGCACCGGAACGCCGTCCTTGAAGGTGTAGATCGTCACCGTCGACGTCTTCAGGTTGCCCTTGGCGTCGTACGCGTAGTTGCCGACCACGCCCTTGTGGCTCATGTTGTGCATCGCCGTCGCCACCACCGACGGGTCGAGCGAACTGGCGCTGCGGATGGCCTGCGCGATGAACATCGTCTGGTCGTAGAACGGCGCCGCATACACGTCGGGATTCTGCTTGAAGCGCGCCTTGTAGCGGGCCTGGAACGCCGGCCCCGCTGCCTGCTTCTCGAGCATCGCGCCGGCCTGCGCGCACAGCACGTTGCTGCCGACCGCGTCGCCGCCAAGCTTGCCCATCTCGGGGCTGCACAGGGTGTCGCCACCAAGCAGCCTGGCGTTCAGGCCGAGCTGGCGCATCTGGCGCGCCATAGGCGCTGCCTGCGGCGCGTAGCCGCCGAAGAAGATCGCATCGACCTTCTTCGATTTGAGCGCCGTCAGGATGGCGGCGAAGTCGGTCGCCTTGTCGGTGGTGAATTCATGCGCGGCGATGGTCATGCCGGCCGCCTTGGCCTGGCGCTTGAATTCGGTGGCGATGCCCTGGCCGAACGCGGTGCGGTCGTCGATCACGCCGACGTTCTTCAGCTTGAGCTGCTTGGCCGCATAGTTCGCCACCGAGGAGCCGACCTGGGTGTCGCTGGCGACGATGCGAAACACCGCGCCGTAGCCGCTTTCGGTGATCTTCGGATTGGTGCCGACGGTCGACATCACGATGCCGGCGTCGTTGTACACGCGCGACGCGGGAATTGCCACGCCCGAATTGTAAGGGCCGAGCACGAAGCGCACGCCGGCGTCGGCAAACTTCTGCGCGACGATGACGCCGGCCTTCGGGTCGCCCTGGTCGTCTTCCGACATCAGTTCGAACCTGAGCGTCTTGCCGCCCACCGCCGCGCCTTTTTTGGCGTTGAGTTCTTCGATGGCGAGACGCACGCCGTTTTCGTTGTCCTTGCCGGCGAACGCGTTGGCGCCCGACAGCGGGCCGGAAAGGCCGATCCTGACCACCTGGTCTTGGGCGCTGGCGGCGCCGCACAGCATCAGCGACGCCAGCGCCAGCGGAATGATTTTTTTACGGGTCATCGGAAAATCTCCTGGTGGTTTTTTATGTGGGCAGCTTATGCGCGATCAGGTCGAGCGGCAGCGCCGTCGAGTACTTGATCTGCTCCATCGAAAACGCCGACGACACCCCGGTCAGGTTCGCCGTCGTGATCAGCTTCTTGTAGAACCGGTCGTAGCCGCCGATGTCGGTGGTGACCACCTTCAGCAGGTAGTCGACGTCGCCGCTCATGCGGTGAAACTCGAGCACCTCCGGCAGCGCGATCACCGCGGCGGCGAAGCGCGCCAGCCACGCTTCATCGTGGATGGTGGTGCGCACGCTGACGAACACCGTCACCGGCAGCCCCACCTTGTTGCGGTTGATGAGGCTCACCCGGCTTTCGATGTAGCCCTCTTCCTCGAGACGCTTGACGCGCTTCCAGCACGGCGTGCTCGAAAGCCCCACGCGCTCGGCCAGGCTGGCGATCGACAGCGTGGCGTCGCCCTGCAAGGCGGCCAGTATCGCGCAATCGAACTTATCGAGTGAATTCATCATCGCTTTTCGCTCATATCGGAATGTCCATGCTGGATTCAATGAAATAAAGAGAAAATATAGCATGTATTCCCTTGGGCAACGCCGTACCATATTACCCAACAAAATCGCATTCAACACCTCTTTTTGATCGTCCCGCCATGCACAGCGAAATCTACCTCGACGCCAACGCCACGTCGCCCACCCTGCCCGCGGCGATCGCCGCCGCCGCCGATGCGCTCGGCCAGCGCTTCGGCAACCCGGGCAGCAGCCACGCGGCTGGCCTGAAGGCCAAGGCGATGCTCGACGCCGTGCGTGCGCGGGCGCGTGGCCTGATCGGCGCGGGCGACGGCCAGCTGACGTTTACCAGCGGCGCCACCGAAGCGATCCAGACGGCGGTGCTGTCGGCGCTGTGCGCGGTGCGCGCGCGCCAGCTGCAGGGCCTACCGGTGGGCGAACTGCTGCTGTACGGCGCCACCGAACACAAAGCGGTGCCCGAATGCCTGGCGCACTGGAACGCGCTGCTCGGCACCGGCCTGGCGCTGTGCGCGCTGCCGGTCGACGGCGACGGCCTGCACCGGCTCGACGTGCTGCGCGAGCTGGCGCCGCGCGCGGCCATGGTCTGCACCATGGCCGCCAACAACGAGACCGGCGTCATTTCAGACCTGGCCGGCATCGAAGCGGTGCTGGCCGACTGCGCGCCCGCCGCCCTGTGGATGGTCGACAGCGTGCAGGCGCTCGGCAAGCTGCATCTCGACCTGGCCGCCACCCGCATCGACTACGCGCCGTTTTCCGGCCACAAGCTGTACGCGCCGAAGGGCATCGGCATGCTGTACGCGCGCGCCGGCGCGCCCTACACCGCGCTGATGGCCGGCGGCGGACAGGAAACCGGGCAGCGCTCCGGCACCGAGAACATGGCCGGCATCGCCGCCCTCGGCGCGGTGCTGCGGGCGCTGGAAGACGGTGACGGCTTCAGTGCAGCGGCCCAGCTGGCGCGGTTTCGCGAGCAGCTGACCGACGCCCTGCGCCAGGCATTCCCCGGCGTGGTCTTCAACATGCCGTTCGCCGGCTCGCTGCCGACCACCCTCAATTTCTCGGTACCTGGCATGGCCGGCAAGGAGCTGCTCGACCTGTTCGACGCCGCCGCCGTGCGCGTCAGCGCCGGTTCGGCCTGTTCCGCCGCGCGCGCCGCGCCAAGCTTCGTGCTCGAGGCGATGGGCCTGCCGGCGTGGCGCTGCGCCGCCGCGGTGCGCATGTCGTTCGGGCCGATGGCCGACCAGGCCTTCATCGACGCTGCGTGCGCGCGCATCCGGCGCTGCGGCGAAGCCTGGCGCGCCTGTGCAGGCCTGGTGCGCGATGCCGCCGCGCTCGACAGCGGCGGCACCGACTGCACGGGCGCCGTGCTGGCGCCGGAGGCGCTGCAAGCGTTCCTGCTGGCGCACCCGGATGCGCGCCTGGTCGACGTGCGCGAAAGCTTCGAATACGCGCTCGGCCAGGCGCCGGCCGGCAGCCACGGCGTCGAGAACGTGCCGCTGTCGCGCCTGCGCGGCGAGGCCGCCGAATGGCTGCGCGGCGAGCAGCCGCCGCTGGTGTTCATCTGCCGCAGCGGCAGCCGCAGCCTGAAGGCGCTGCACTACCTGCATTCGCTCGGCTACCGCAACGCCTTTCATGTTGCCGGCGGCTTGGCGCTGGCCGCCTAAGCACCGGGTCCACCGGGGGGCCACCGGGGGGCCACCGGGGTCAGTGCTACCGGGGTCAGTGCCGACATTCGGACACGGCCTCAGCGCTACAGACCGGAGCGCGGATGAGCCTGTGTCCGATTGTCGGCACTGACCCCGCTGTGAGGTGGCACGCGGCCAGGGGCCTCGCGCTGGGCGCCTGCGCAGGTCCCGCCACGGGCTGGCCGAGGCGTACTGTACGCTGGCGCACAGTCATTTGCGCCGCCATGCGGTACCATCGAAGCAGCCGTTCGCTCATGCTTTCCCGCTTTGAACCGACCCGGTCGCAACCCGCTGTGTGGCGGATTGGCAGCTCACGCCTTTGCGAGGTCACCGTTGAAACAAGAAAAAACTATCCTGGCGGAAACGCTTTATACGTGGAAGAACGCCAACGGCGGCGCCGAGGACGACGAGCTGCCACTGCGCTCCGAACTGTTCAGCGCCGCCCAGATGGCGGCCCACGGCAAGCACCTGGCCGCGCGCCACCAGTTGAGCAAACGCGGCGGGCCGGACCGCCTGCTGGCGCGGCTGAGCGAAAACGCCGAGGTCATTGCCGGCACCTGCGCCGAGCTGACCGCCGCCATCAAGGCCGGACGCCAGATTACCCCGGCTTCCGAATGGCTGCTCGATAACCTCTACCTGATCGAAGAGCAGATCCGCACCGCGCGCCGCCACCTGCCGAAAAACTACAGCAGGGAGCTGCCGCGCCTGTCGAACGGAGAAGCGGGCGGCAATCCGCGCGTCTACCAGATCGCCCTAGAGATCATCTCGCACGGCGACGGCCGCGTCGATCCCGAGAGCCTGGCGCGTTTCGTCGACGCCTACCAGGACAGCGCGCCGCTCAAGCTGGGCGAGCTGTGGGCCATTCCGATCATGCTGCGCATCGCGCTCATCGAGAACCTGCGCCGGGTCGCCGCGCGCGTCTACGACAACCGCACCCAGCGCGACCAAGCCAACACCTGGGCCGACCAGATGAGCGAGACGGCCGAGAAGAATCCGAGCGACCTGATTTTGCTGGTGGCCGACATGGCGCGCTCCGGCCAGCCGATGACAAGCGGCTTCGTCGCCGAACTGGCGCGCCGCCTGCAGGGACAAAGTTCGGCGCTGACGCTGGCGCTGCAATGGGTCACCACGCGGCTGGCCGACATGGGCCTGACCATCGAACAGCAGATCCAGTCCGAGATCCAGCAGCAGGCCGCCGACCAGGTCACCATCAGCAACAGCATCGGCAGCCTGCGCTTCCTCGGCACGATGGACTGGCGCGAATTCGTCGAGACCATGAGCGCGGTCGAACAGACCTTGCGCTGCGACCCGGCCGACACCTACGGCAAGATGGACTTCGCCACGCGCGACAACTACCGCCACATCGTCGAGCAGCTGGCCAAGCGCTGCAGCCACACCGAAGTGCAGGTCGCCGAACAGGCGCTCGAACTGGCGCAGGCCAATCGCGCGCCGGCCCAGGGTGGGCTCGACATGCGCACCCGCCACATCGGCTACTACCTGGTCGGCGCCGGCCTGCCGGCGCTGGAAAAACGCCTGCAGGTGCACGCCGCGCCCGGCGCCGCACTCGCCACCGTCGGCCGCGCCGCGCCGCTGGCCGTCTACCTCGGCGCCATCGTGCTGTTTACCGCGCTGTTTACCGCCACCGTCACCTTGACCGCATGGCGCGGCGGCCTCGAAGGCGCGCTGCTGGTGCTGCTGGCGACGCTGGCGGCGATCGGCTCGAGCCAGCTGGCGCTGGCGCTGGTGAACTTCATGGCCACCCAGCTGACGCAACCGCACCCGCTGCCGCGCATGGACTTCAAGGACGGCATTCCGGACGACGCCCGCGCCATGGTGGTGGTGCCGACCTTGATCTACAGCGCCGAGAACGTCGCCGCGCTGTGCGAGATGCTCGAAGTGCGCTACCTGGCCAACCGCGATCCGGGCCTGCGCTTTTGCCTGCTGACCGACTTCGCCGACGCCCCCGCCGAGGTGATGCCGGAAGACGCCGAACTGGTGGCGCTGGCCAGCGCCGCCATCGCCCAGCTCAACGCCAAGTACCACGATCCCGAGGGGCCCGGCCCGCTCGGCTTGCCGGTGCTCGACGGCGTGCCCGACATCGACATGCCGCCGCAGCCTTTCCTGCTGCTGCACCGCCCGCGCGTCTGGAGTGAAGGCGAACGCGCCTGGATCGGCCATGAGCGCAAGCGCGGCAAGCTGGCCGACCTGAACGCGTTCCTGCGCGGCGGCGCGCGCGACAAGTTCTCCGCCGTGGTAGGCGACACCGACGGCCTGCTCAATATCCGCTACGTCATCACGCTCGACACCGACACCCAGCTGCCGCGCGATTCGGCGCGCCAGTTCATCGCCACCATGGCGCACCCGCTCAACCAGCCGAAGCTCGACGCTTCCGGACGCCGCGTCATCGAAGGCTACGGCATCCTGCAGCCGCGCGTGACCGCCTCGCTGCCGAGCGAAAACTCGTCGCGCTACGAGCGCCTGTGCGGCGGCGAAGCCGGCATCGACCCCTATACCCGCACCGTTTCCGACGTCTACCAGGACGTGTTCTACGAAGGCTCCTTCATCGGCAAGGGCATCTACGATGTCGACACCTTCGAGCGCCTGCTCGGCAACCGCCTGCCCGACAACCAGATCCTCAGCCACGACCTGCTCGAAGGCTGCTACCTGCGCGCCGGCCTGCTGTCGGACGCCCAGCTCTACGAGACCTACCCGCCGCGCTACAGCGACGACGTCAGCCGCCGCCACCGCTGGATCCGCGGCGACTGGCAGCTGGCCGGCTGGCTGCTGCCGCGGGTGCCCGGCTTTAACGGCAAGCGCGAGCCGAATCCGCTGTCGGCGCTGTCGCGCTGGAAGCTGTTCGACAACCTGCGCCGTTCGCTGGTGGCGCCGGTGCTGACCGTGCTGCTGCTGCTGTGCTGGGCGATGCTGCCGTCGCCGTGGTTCTGGAGCGCCGCCATCCTGGCCGTGATCTTCCTGCCTACGTTCGTCAACGCGCTGTTTGGCCTGATCGAAAAGCCGCACGACATCAGCTGGGGCCAGCACATGGCCGGCGGCCTGTCGAGCCTGCGCATCATGTTCGCCCACGCCGTGCTGCAAATGGCTTTCCTGCCATACGAAGCGTGGTTCAGCCTCGACGCCATCGTGCGCACCGGCTGGCGCATGCTCGCCTCGCACCGCCGCCTGCTCGAATGGCGCCCGTCCAACCTGGCGCGCTCGTCGACCGACATGGAAACGAACTGGAAGCGCATGTGGTTCTCGCCGGCGCTGGCCGTCGGTGGCGCGCTGATGCTGTCGTACTACAATCCGGGCGCGCTGTTTGCCGCCGCGCCGGTGCTGCTGCTGTGGTTCATGGCGCCGGTCATCGCCTGGTGGATCAGCCTGCCGACCGAGCGCGACGCGGCCGAACTGTCGGCGCAGCAGACGCTGTTCCTGCACACCCTCGGCCGCAAGACCTGGGGCTTCTTCGAAGACTTCGTCGGCGCCGAGGACAACTGGCTGCCGCCCGATAACATGCAGGAGCATCCGGCCTGGGTGGTGGCGCACCGCACGTCGCCGACCAATATCGGCATGTCGCTGCTGGCCAACCTGACCGCCTGGGACTTCGGCTTCGCCACGCTCGACCAGGTGCTCTCGCGCACCGGTGCCACCTTCGCCACGATGGCACGCATGGAACGCCATCACGGCCACTTCTACAACTGGTACGACACCCTGACGCTCGCGCCGCTGCAGCCGATGTACGTGTCGGCGGTCGACAGCGGCAACCTGGCCGGACACTTGCTGACGTTGGCGCCGGGCCTGAGCGCGCTGGCCGACCAGCCCATCTCCAGCGCACAGACGCTGAACGGCATCGCGATCACGCTCGAAGTGGTCGACCAGTACGCCGGCGGCGCCAGCCCGGAAGCGGTGGCGGCGATCGCCACCATGCGCGCCCTGCTGGCCGAGCGCATGCGCGAAGCGCGCACGTTGCCGGGCCTGGCCGACGCGCTGGCGCAGCTGTCGAAAGCGGCCGCCGCGCTGCTTGAAGCGGTCGCGGTTGGCGAGCCGCTGCTGCAGTCGTGGACCGAGAAACTCGCCGAACAGTGCCGCGGCGCGCACGCCGAACTGCTGGAACTGGCGCCGTGGATGCGCTCGGCGCAGGAATACGTCGTCGACTCCAGCCTGACGCGCATTCCGACGCTGCGCGAGCTGGCCGCGTTTGCCCTCGTCGGCAGCCCGGGTAGCGACCTGGCGCCGGCCGAGCGCGCGCGCCAGCACGCGCTCACGCAGCTGGTGGCCGAAGGCGCCGCTGCGGCGCAGCGCCGCCTGCTGCAGATTGCCGACCTGGCCGAGCGGTCGCGCCAGTTCGCCGACATGGATTTCGGCTTCCTCTACAACAGCACCACGAACCTGCTGGCGATCGGCTATAACGTGTCGGAACGCCGGCTCGACGCCAGCTACTACGACCTGCTGGCCTCCGAAGTGCGCCTCGCCAGTTTCGTCGGCATCGCCCAGGGCCAGTTCCCGCAGGAGCACTGGTTCGCGCTCGGCCGCCAGCTGTGCATCGTCGGCGGCAAACAGCTGCTGCTGTCGTGGAGCGGCTCGATGTTCGAGTACCTGATGCCGCTGCTGGTCATGCCGACCTACCAGAACACGCTGCTCGACCAGACCTACAAGGCCATCATCAAGGCGCAGGTCGACTATTCGAAGCAGCGCGGGGTGCCATGGGGGATTTCCGAGTCCGGCTACAACACCGTCGACGCCAACCTCAATTACCAGTACCGCGCGTTCGGCGTGCCGGGCACCGGCATGAAGCGCGGCCTGGCCGACGACCTGGTCATCGCGCCGTACGCCACCATGATGGGCCTGATGGTCGACGCCGAAGCGGCGTGCGAAAACCTCGAGCGGATGGCCGGCCTCGGCTTCATGGGCAAGTACGGCTTCTACGAAGCGATCGACTACACCACCGCGCGCCTGCCGCGCGGCCAGGAGTTCGCCGTCGTGCGCTCCTTCATGGCGCACCACCAGGGCATGGGCTTTTTGTCGCTGTCGTACATGCTGCACGACCGCCCGATGCAGCGCCGCTTCGAATCCGATCCGCTGTTCCAGGCCACCATGCTGGTGCTGCAGGAGCGCGTGCCGAAAGCGTCCGCCTTCCATTCGCACACCGCCGACCTGGCCGCGATGCGTTCACCGGTCGCCGAAACGGCGATGCCGATGCGGATCATCACGACCGCCTCGACCGCGCAGCCGGAAGTGCAGCTGCTGTCGAATGGCCGCTACCACGTGATGATCACCGCCGCCGGCGGCAGCTACAGCCGCTGGAAGGACCTGTCCGTGACGCGCTGGCGCGAAGACGCCACCGCCGACAACTGGGGCAATTTCTGCTACGTGCGCGATGTCGACAGCGGCCATTTCTGGTCCACCACGTTCCAGCCGACCCTGGTCGAGCCGAAGAAGTACGAAGTGATCTTCTCGGAAGGGCGCGCCGAATTCCGCCGCCACGACCGCGGCCTCGACCTGTACACCGAGATCGTCGTCTCGCCGGAGGACGACATCGAGATGCGGCGCACCCGCATCACCAACAAGTCGCAGGTGGTGCGCACGATCGAATTCACCAGCTACGCCGAAGTGGTGATGGCGCCGGCCGCGGCCGACGCGGCGCACCCGGCGTTCTCGAAACTGTTCGTGCAGACCGAAATTTTGCGCAACGAGAACGCCATCCTGTGCACCCGCCGGCCGCGCGCCAAGGACGAGCATTCGCCGTGGATGCTGAACCTGATGACGGTGCACGACGGCGTGCTGCTCGACGCATCGTTCGAAACCAGCCGCGCCGACTTCATCGGCCGCGCCAACAGCACCGTCGCGCCGCGCGCGCTGCTCGAGCCGCAGGCCCTGGGCGGCGGCGAAGGCTCGGTGCTCGATCCGGTGGTGGCGATCCGCTACAAGCTGACCTTGCAGCCGGACCAGGTCGTGGTGCTCGACGTCGTCACCGGCATGACCGAGACGCGCGAAGCGGCGCTGCACCTGATCGACAAGTACCAGGACCGCCACCTGGCCGACCGCGTGTTCGAACTGGCGTGGACCCACAGCCAGGTGGTGCTGCGCCAGCTCAATGCGACCGAATCGGACGCGCAGCTCTACAGCCGCCTGGCCAGTGCGATCATCTACCCGAACGCGGCGCTGCGCGCCGACGTCTCGATCCTGATCCGCAACCACCGCGGCCAGTCCGGCCTGTGGGCGTATGCCATTTCCGGCGACCTGCCGATCGTGCTGATGCAGATCAAGGACCCGGCCAACATCGATCTGGCGCGCCAGATGGTGCAGGCGCACGCCTACTGGCGCCTGAAGGGGCTGGTGGTCGACCTGGTCATCTGGTACGAGGACAACTCCGGCTACCGCCAGGCGCTGCACGACCAGATCATGGGGCTGATCGCCTCCGGCATCGACGCCCAGGCGATCGACCGCCCGGGCGGCATCTTCGTGCGCCTGCTCGACCAGATCTCCAACGAAGACCGCGTGCTGATGCAGTCGGTGGCGCGCGCCATCGTCAGCGATGCGCGCGGCAGCCTGGCCGACCAGATCAAGCGCGCCGCCCCGGTGCAGCCGAAGCTGCCGCTGGCAGCGTTCGAAGCGCGTCCGGAAGCGTACCAGCGGCAAGGCGGTGTGCCCGCCTCGCGCGCGCCTGCCCTGATCCTCGACAACGGCATCGGCGGCTTCTCCGCGGACGGGCGCGAATACGTGATCCGCACCGACGCCAGCAGCCGCACGCCGGCGCCATGGGTCAACGTGCTGGCCAATCCGAGCTTCGGCTCGGTGGTGTCGGAAAGCGGCCAGGCCTACACCTGGAGCGAGAACGCCCACGAATTCCGCCTCACGCCGTGGGACAACGATCCCGTGTCGGACCGCGGCGGCGAGGCGTTCTACATCCGCGACGAGGCCACCGGCCGCTTCTGGTCGCCGACCGCGCTGCCGGTGCGCGCCGAAGGCGAATACCTGACGCGCCACGGTTTCGGCTACAGCGTGTTCGAGCACGACGAGCAGGCCATCCGCAGCGAGCTGACCACCTTCGTCGCGCTGGATGCGCCGATCAAGTACTCGGTCGTCAAGCTGCGCAACGACAGCAGCGTGCCGCGCAAGTTGTCGGTGACCGGTTACGTCGAATGGGTGTTGGGCGACTTGCGCTCGAAATCGTCGATGCACGTGGTGACCGAGATCGATGCGCTCACCGGCGGCCTGTTCGCGCGCAACGCCTACAACACCGAGTTCGCCGGACGCGTCGGCTTCTTCCATGTCGAAGCGCAGAACAAGACGATGACGGCTGACCGCAACGAATTCATCGGACGCAACCGCAACCTGGCCAGCCCGGCGGCGATGGGCCGCGCGCGCCTGTCCGGCAAGGTCGGCGCCGGCCTCGATCCGTGCGCCGCGATCCAGGTGATGATCGAACTGCAGCCTGGCCAGGAGCGCGAGCTGGTGTTCATGCTCGGCGTCGGCGGGCGCCGCAACGCCGACGCCGCCGGCATGGTGCAGCGCTACAACGGCAGCGCCGCTGCTGCCGCCTCGCTCGACATGGTGCGCGAGCACTGGAACAATACCCTCGGCGCGGTGCAGATCGAAACGCCCGAGCCGATGGTCGACGTCATCGCCAACGGCTGGCTGATGTACCAGACCATCGCCTGCCGCATGTGGGCGCGCAGCGGCTACTACCAGTCCGGCGGCGCGTTCGGCTTCCGCGATCAGCTGCAGGACGCGATGGCAATGATCCACACCCAGCCGCACATCCTGCGCGAGCACCTGCTGCTGTGCGCGGCCCACCAGTTCGTCGAGGGCGACGTCCAGCACTGGTGGCATCCGCCGTCGGACCGCGGCGTGCGCACCCATTGTTCGGACGACTACCTGTGGCTGCCGCTGGCGACGCACCGTTACGTGATCGGCACGGGCGACCGCAGCGTGCTGACCGAGCCGGCGCCGTTCCTCGAAGGGCGCATGCTGGCGCCGGAAGAGGAGTCGTATTACGACATGCCGGGCCACTCGCACCAGAACGCCGACCTGTACGAGCACTGCGTGCGGGCGATCAAGCGCGGCCTGCGCTTCGGCGAGCATGGCCTGCCGCTGATCGGCACCTGCGACTGGAACGACGGCATGGACCGCGTCGGCAACGAAGGCAAGGGCGAGAGCGTGTGGCTGGCCTGGTTCCTGTATGACGTGCTGACCAAGTTCGCCGAAGTGGCGGTGCTGCACGACGATCCGACGTTTGCCGACAGCTGCCGCAACGAAGCGAAGCAGCTCGCGCAAAACGTCGAGGCGCACGCGTGGGACGGCAACTGGTACCGCCGCGCGTACTTCGACGACGGCACCCCGCTCGGTTCGTCCACCAACGACGAATGCCAGATCGATTCGATCTCGCAAAGCTGGGGCGTGCTGTCGGGCGCGGCCAATCCGCAGCGCGTTGCCAGCGCGATGGCGGCGGTCGACGAGCGCCTGGTGCGGCGCGACTTCGGTCTGGTCCAGCTGCTCGACCCGCCGTTCGACAAGGGCGTGCTCAATCCAGGCTACATCCGCGGCTATGTGCCGGGGGTGCGCGAGAACGGCGGCCAGTACACGCACGCCGCGATCTGGACGGCGATGGCGTTTGCCCGCATGGGCGACAGCGCCAAGGCGTGGGAGCTGCTGCGCATGATCAATCCGGTCGAGCATGGCAGCACGTCGCAAGCGGCGGCGCTGTACAAGGTAGAGCCGTACGTGGTGGCCGCCGACGTGTATGCGGTGTCGCCGCACATCGGCCGCGGCGGCTGGAGCTGGTACACCGGTTCGTCGGGCTGGATGTATCGCCTGATCGTCGAATCGCTGCTCGGCCTGGACCTCGCCGGCGACCAGCTGACGATCGCGCCGCACCTGCCCGACACCTGGGAAACGTTCAAGATGCAGTACCGCTATCGCACGTCGAACTACGCGATCACGGTCACTGCCGGCGACGGCGCGGCGCTTAGCGTCGACGGCGTGGCGCAGCAGGGCAACGCCGTCACGCTGCTCGACGATGGCCGCGACCACGTGGTGCAACTGACGGTCGTGCGCCCGGCCATCGGTCACTAGCGTCAAAATGCCGGTGCCAGGTCTGACATTCGGACATTTCGTTTCGAAATGTCCGAATGTCAGACCTGGCACCGGTTCGTTTATTGGGCCCAGGAAACCCATAAGCGCCATCCGTTAGTCGGTGTCAATTAAATACTGAAAGCAACACCAGCTTGTATTCCTTGCATCAACTTGCCGACATGCCAAGTTGCGATCATTGCAGCATCGATCGGCTTCAAGTGAGGACAAGATGGTCACCAAATCGCTGCTGCGCGCACTTGCCCTGATGCTGGCGCTGTGCGCTGGCGCCGCTGCCGGCGGCGCCGACCACCGCGAATTCGACGCCACCTTGCATGCTCCCTATCACGGCGACGCCGCCGGCGAAGCGCGCACCTTCACGATCGCCTTCGATTACCCGCAAGTCGACGCCGCGCAGCTGGTCATCTGGGGTCTCGACCTGCTCAGCGCCGACGGCCGCGTCGCCGGCCAGTGGTCCGGCGCGACCTCGCTGTTTCGCGATCCGGTCAGCATCGACGTGCGCTGGGACGGCATGGCCGAAGGCGCCGCCGCGCCGGCCGGCATCTACCGCGTCCGGCTGCGCGCGTGGTCGCGCGACGAAAACGCCGCCGGCACGGTCGGCCCGGACGACATCGTGGAACAAGGGTGGGACATCGCCGTCGGGCGTGTTGTCGCGCCGCCGATGCCGCCGTTTCGCATGCTGCCGCGCCACGGCGCCGCCACGAGCGTCGCGCCGGCAACGGCGTCGCTGCCGTACACCGTGTTCCTTGGCAACCTGCACAGCCAGACCGGGCACAGCGATGGCGGCGGCGAGCTGACCAACTGCAAGAGCGCGCAGCAGGCCCAATCCGCCCTGGCCGGCCCGGCCGAAGCGTACGCCTACGCCAGCAAGCGCGGCCTCGACATCCTCGTCACGTCCGAGCACAACCACATGTACGACGGCTCGTCCGGTACCGAGCCGAGCGCCGACCCGCTCGCCGCGCGCAACCTGTTCCGTTCCGGGTTGGACGCCGCCGCCCGCTTCAATGCCGGCAATCCCGGCTTTCTCGCCGTGTACGGACTCGAGTGGGGCGTGATCGACAAGGGCGGCCACATGAATATCTTCAACAGCCCAGAACTGCTCGGCTGGGAGCGCAACGGCGATGGCAAGTTGCTGGCCGATATACTGACGCCGAAGAACGACTACGCCGCGCTGTATCAACTGATGCGCAAGCGCAACTGGGTCGGCCAGTTCAACCATCCGGCCCGCAGCGGCCAGTTCATCGTCGGCGGCGTGCCGATGGGCTACAGCGAAGACGGCGACCACGCGATGGCGCTGTGCGAAGTGGTCAACACCCATGCATTCTCGGTCAACACCAGCGAAACGGAAACGCGCCGCAGCAATTACGAGCTGGCCTGCAACCGCGCGCTCGAGGCCGGCTTTCACGTCGCCTTCAGCTCGAACCAGGATAATCACTGCGCCAACTGGGGCGCTTCCTACACCAACCGCACCGGCGTGCTGATTCCGGCCGGCAGCGCGCTGACGCAAGACAGCTTCCTCGACGCGCTCAGGGCGCGGCGCGTATTCGCGACAATGGACAAGGGCTCGCAACTGGTGCTCACCGCTAACGGCAAGTTGATGGGCGAGCGCTTCGTCAACAGCGGCAGCCTGACTTTGCTGGCGCACTTTGCCAGCACGGCCGGCAAGGCGGTGTCGTCGCTGGTGGTATTCGAAGGAGTTCCAGGACGCAACGGCACGGTGATGGAGTTGTCGCACGCCCCGTCGACGACGATTACGCCGTCGCCAGGCGAACACTTCTACTACGCCCGCGTGACCCAGCAAGATGGCAACATGCTGTGGTCGGCGCCGGTGTGGGTCACGCAAAAAGCGGTCGTGCAGTAATTGCCAGCGCATTGCGAATGAAACAATGCTGCGCGACCCGACGGCGTCAAAAGCCGAAACTGGCGCCGGCGCCGAGCAGCGTGCCGATGCCGAGTAGCGCGAAGATCAGCGCGGCGATGCCGTGCACCAGCCGCAGGGGCATGTTGCGCGCAATCCGTTCGCCGAAGATCACAGCCGGCACGTTGGCCAGCATCATGCCGAAGGTGGTGCCGGCGATCACCGCGATGATCGATTCGTAGCGCGCGGCCAGCGCGACAGTGGCGATCTGCGTCTTGTCGCCCATCTCGGCGAGGAAAAACGCGATCAGCGTAGTGACAAACACGCCATATTTTGCCAGACTCGCCTCGTCCCCGTCGATCTTGTCGGGCACCATGATCCAGGCCGCCATCGCCAGGAACGACAGGCCCAGCACCCAGCGCATCACATCCGGGCCCATTGCGCTGGCGACCCAGGCGCCGACGACCGCCGCGAACGCGTGGTTGACGATGGTGGCGACGAAGATGCCGAGCACAATCGGCAGTGGCCGGCGGAATTTCGCGGCCAGCAAAAACGCCAGCAACTGGGTCTTGTCGCCGATTTCGGCGAGGGCGACGATGCCGGTCGATACTAGAAATGCATCCATACAATCACTGCCTGAAAGAAAGCCGGATGATAGCAGAGCCGCGCCACCCGCGTACCTTGCCGGGCGCGTCAATACCCCCCCCCCGAGCTTACTGGCGTGCTTTCGTTGGCCCCGCGAAAGTGCTATTCTGCACGCGCCCGGCAGCTGTGCCGGTGCCGATCCCGACCCGAAGAAACCATGAACAATTCGACCATCCTGCGCACCGCGGCCTGCGCCATCCTCGCCCAGTGGAGCGCGTACGCGTTCGCGCTCGATCCGCTCAGCTACGCGCGCTACGACCAGGTCAGGACGTCGGCGCTGCACCTGGACCTGAAGGCCGACTTCGCGCGCAAGACGCTGTCCGGCTACGCCGAGCTGTCGCTCGACTGGATCGACAAGTCGGCGCGCACGCTCGATCTCGACACGCGCACGTTGACCATCGCCCGCGTGCAGGCGCAAGACGCCGGCGGCCAGTGGAGGCCGGTGCCGTACACGCTCGCCAAGACCGATGCGGAGAAGGGCCAGGCGCTGCGGATCAAGCTGGCGGCGCAGCCGGGCAAGGTGCGTATCTACTACCGCACCGCGCCGACCGCCACCGCGCTGCAGTGGCTCACGCCGCAGCAGAACATGTCCGGCAAGCGGCCGTTCATGTTCAGCCAGTCGCAGTCGATCGAGGCGCGTTCGTGGGTGCCGGTGCAGGATACCCCGGCCGTGCGCTTCACCTACAGCGCGCGCATCGACGCGCCGCAGGGCCTGCGCGTGGTGATGAGCGCCGATAACGATCCGCGCGCCACCGGCAAGGGCGGCTGGCGCTTCTCGATGCCGCAGGCGATTCCGTCGTACCTGCTGGCGATCGGCATCGGCGAACTCGAAGCGCGCACGCTGGGGCCGCGCACCGGCGTGTACGCCGAGCCGCAGCGCATCAAGGCGGCCGAGTACGAACTGGCCGACACCGAGAAGATGGTGGCCGCCGCCGAATCGCTGTATGGCCCCTATCGCTGGGGGCGTTACGACATGCTGGTGCTGCCGCCGTCGTTCCCGATCGGCGGCATGGAAAACCCGCGCCTGACGTTTCTCACGCCGACCATGATCGCGGGCGATCGCAGCCTGGTCGACCTGATCGCGCACGAACTGGCGCACAGCTGGTCGGGCAACCTGGTCACCAACGCGTCGTGGAAGCACTGGTGGCTCAACGAAGGTTTCACCACCTACGTCACCACCCGCATCCTCGAGGTGCTGTACGGCGAGGAAGTGGCCACCATCAACCTGCAGCTCGAGCAGGAAGAAGCGTTGCAGCTGCTGGCCACCGTGGCCGCGCCCAGGCAGGCGCTGTTGACGAAGGATGCCGACACCGACTCGAAGACGTACACCGATCAAGCTCTGGCATATCCGAAGGGCGCCTGGTTCCTGCGCACGCTCGAGCAGCGCGCCGGCCGCGCCGCATTCGATCCATTCCTGCGCGGCTGGTTCGACCAGCACGCCTTCCAGAGCGTGACGACCGAGCAGTTCATCGACTACCTGCGCAAGAACCTGCTGGCGCAGCACCCGCAGGTGATGACCGACGCCGAGCTTGACGAGTGGCTGCACGGCGCCGGCATCCCGGCCAGCGCCAGGCGCGCCGTCTCGGCCCGCCTGGCCGCGCTCGACGCTGCCCGCACCGCCTGGCTGAAGGGCGAGCTGGCGACCGCGCGGCTCGACACCAAACAATGGAACGCCACCGAGTGGATGAAATTCCTCAACGATATCGACGGCAAGGCCAGCGCTGCGCAGCTGAAGGAGCTGGACCAGGCCTTCGGGCTGGCAAAAAGCGGCAACAACGAAGTGGCGTTTCGCTTTTACCGCGCCGGCATCAAGGCCGGCTACGGCGCCATCCGCGAGCCGCTGCACGCCTTCCTGATGAGCGTGGGGCGGCAGAAATTCGTCGTGCCGCTGTACGCTGCGCTGCTGAACAACCCGGCCGACAAGGCATGGGCGATCGGCGTCTACAAACAGGCGCGTGCGCGCTATCATCCGGCGACCCAGGCAAGCGTCGACAAACAAATGGCTAAGAAAGAAGGATAAGCAATGCACCCAATGAATAAACTCGCCGCAGCGATCCTGCTCGCGCTGTGCGCCGCCGGCGCCGGTATCGCCCAGACCCCGGCCGCGGCCGCGCCGGCATCGGCCACCGCTGCCGCCTTCGACCTCGACGCCGATGTCGCCCGCGTGCTGAAGAACTTCGACGTGCCGGGCCTGGCGATTGCCGTCGTCAAGGACGGCAAGGTCGTCGTCGCGCGCGGCTTCGGCGTCAAGAAGTTCGGCGAGGCGGCGCCCGTCGACGGCAAGACGCTGTTCGAGATCGCCTCGAACTCGAAGGCCTTCACCGCCGCTGCGCTGGCCATGCTGGTCGACGACGGCAAGCTGGCGTGGGACGATCCGGTGACCAGGCACCTGCCCGATTTTCAGATGTACGACGCCTATGTGACGAAGGAAATGACGGTGCGCGACCTGCTCACGCATCGCAGCGGCCTGGGACTTGGCGCGGGTGACCTGATGTGGTGGCCGACCACGTCGTTTACCACCGACGAAATCATCCACAACCTGCGTTACATCCGCCCGGCCACCAGTTTTCGCAACAGCTACGCCTACGACAACCTGCTGTACATCGTGGCCGGCAAGATCATCGCGCAAAAGTCCGGCAAATCGTGGGGCGAGACCATGCGCGAGCGCATCCTCAAACCGGTCGGCATGACCTCCACCACTACCAGCCTGGCCGAGAACGCGGGCAACTCGAACGTCGCCAACGCCCACAGCAAAATCGACGGCAAGATCGCCGCGGTCAAGGCGATGCCGGTGGCGAATGCGGTCGGCGCGGTCGGCATCAACACCAACGCCGACGACATCGCGCGCTGGATGAACGTGCTGCTCGATGGCGGCAAGTTGGACGGCGCCGGCAAGGACGCTGGCGGCAAGGAGATCCGCCTGTTCAGCGCGGCCCAGTCGCGCGAGATGTGGACGCCGCAAACGCCGATGAAGATCAGCGAGTCGAAGCCGCCGCTGGCGGCCACGAAGCCGAACTTCTTCGCCTATGGCCTCGGCTTCCAGCTGCGCGATTACAAGGGCCAGAAGCTGGCGCAGCACGGCGGCGCGCTGCAGGGCTTTTATTCGCGCGTGGTGCTGGTGCCCGAGTCGAAGCTTGGCATCGCCATCCTGACCAACGCCGAAAGCGGCGGCGCCATGACGGCGCTGCAGTATCGGCTGCTCGACCAGTATCTCGGCGCCGCGCCAAGCGACTGGATCAAGCTCATTGGCGACGTCGAAGCCGAAGCGCACGCCAAGGAACAGGCGCGCCTGAAGAATGCGACGTCGACGCGCGCGGCCAAGTCGAAACCGTCGCTGGCGCTGGCCGCCTACGACGGCGACTACCAGGACGCCTGGTACGGCAAGGCGACCATCAAGGCGGTCGGCAACAAGCGCGTGCTCAGTTTCGCCAAGACGCCCGACCTGACGGGCGAACTCGAACATTTCCAGCACGATACCTTCATCGTGCGCTGGAAGGAGCGCAACTTCAACGCCGACGCCTACATGACGTTCTCGCTGAACCCGGACGGCAGCATCGAGCGCATGAAGATGGCGCCGGTGTCGACCGAGACCGATTTCAGCTACGACTTCGCCGACCTGATGTTCACCCCGATAAAAGCCGACAAGCCAAAATAATCATTTGCCCCTGGAACAATCCCCGGGGTCAATCCCCGGGGGCAGCATCCCCGGGGGCAGTGCCGACAATCGGACACGGCCTCAGCATTGCACGGACGCTATGCCTGAGCTTGTGTCCGAATGTCGGCACTGACCCCGGCGGTTTGACCCCGGCGGTTGGATCGGGTCAACGCGGTGGCGGCCGCCGGCACGGATCGGCCATCATCGTGGCGCATGCATCGCTGCCGCCGAAGCGCTGCTGCGTCACCGTCAACGCCGCCGCCAGCGTGCCGCTGCTGCGCGACGACAGCGCGTACGCCGTGTGCCCGCGCTGCTTGCGCGACGGGTAGATGATGCCGGCGATGCGGCCATCCTGCTCGGCGACGACCGCGTCTAGCATGCAGCCTAGCCATTGCGTGCCCTCGTGGTCGGGGCTGGAGATATCGTCCGACAGGCCAAGTTTGCTCAGCGTGATGCCGGACAGGTCGAACAACGCCAACGGCGTTGCACAGAGGAGGCGCGCGATGATCGCCGCCTCGGCGCCCGGCGCCACATAGAAGGTGCCCGGGTCGGTGACGTCGTTGCGGCACAGGCCGGCCTCCCACACCGCCGTCATTTCGTCGGCCGCCGCATAATTCCAGTGAAACGGGGCCGCGCCGTCGACCCGCCATGCGGCCGGCGGGCCGAACCGGTAGGTGACGTCGACCCGCTGTGGAAACACGGCCGCGGCATGCCACGCAGCGCGCACCAGCGGCTGCCCGGCCGGAAACATGCGAATGCTCGCCAGCAGCGCTTGGCGCAGCAGCATGGCGCTGGGCAAGCGGGCGGCGACGTGGGGTGGCGGGGAGGGCAGGTCGATGGCGGTCGCGGGCATCCGCTCAGCCTATTACAACGGCCTTTCCGCTGGACTGTTGCTGCGCAAACGCGAGGACTTTTTGCTGGCGCTGCTGGCTCGGCAGGCCGAGCAGCGTACGCTGGCTCGCATGCAGCGCGCCGCGGATATCGAACGGGCAGCCGGCCAGCATTTCAGCCGGCGCCAGCTCGTTCAGTTCGTCGGCGCTGGTGACCCAGAACGCATGCACTTCGCTGCCCGCCTGCTGCGCCAGGCACGCCAGCACCGGGGCGATCAGTTCAGGCACCGGTTCGACGAATTGCCAGGCGGGGAATTGTTTGCCGTTGCTGCGCCCGCCGGGGGTGACGCTGTAGTAGCGCCCGCTGTCGGCGGCGCGGTACAGCGTGGCCTGCGACATGCCGGTGCGCCCGCCGGCGATGACATCGGCGGCGGACAGGCGCGCCACCGGCAGGCTGCGCGTATGATCGCGCGTTGGCGTCTCGAGCGCGTCGATGCTGGCGGAGAGTGCGGTGGTGGCAATGGCCACCAGCTCGCTGCGCGCGGCGCCCGGCAGCGCCGCGCCCAGCCGCTCGGCGACCTCGGCGGAAAAGCGTTCTACCAGCCGCCGCGAATATGCCCGTTGCTCAAAGCTGCCCATGCTGAGCTCCCGGTTGAATAGCTTACAAGGTAACAGCCTTTCTCACTTTTCTCAAGTTTCTCAATGTAATCGTATGCGCGGGCGCAGCTTACTTGCCGCCTTTGCCATTCCACACGTCGAGCATGTCTTGCGAGCCCTGCTGGCGGATGCCGTTGTCGGTCAGCACCGCGTCGGTCGCCTCGAGCATGGCCTTGCGCGGCAACACCATCGTTTCGCCGGCGCGCTGGTCGAAGTGGATCACCACCAGCTCGTCCTTCAGGTCGCGCAGCAAGGTCACCAGGTGGCGCAGGCTGCGTACCGGCACCTTGTTGATCGAGTAGATCACCGAGCCGAAGCGGTTGCCGTAGCCGGTCACCAGCTTGTGCGGGAAGAACGGCGAACTGACCACCACCAGTTCCTCGCGCTGCGCATCAGGCTGTTCGCCGCGGCGCGTCACCAGCGGGCTGGCGTTAAATGCCATCGCGTTCATCAGCGCCGCATTGGTGGTCATCCCCGCCATGAATTCCGGGCTGGCGCGCGAAAAGACGATCGGGCCGTAGATGAAGTAGGGCGGGTAGCCGCCGTTCAGGTCGGGAATCAAGAGCTTGCGCGCGCCGCCGACGGGCAGCTCGATCGCCATCTGTTTGCCGCCGCGCACGACCGTCAGCGGCAGCTTGCCGTCTTTGGCCAGCTGCTGCACGCGGTACTGGAAGCGCACCCGCAGGTTCGAGCCCAGCTTGACCATGCCCTGGTTGTCGATCGGATACTCGCCGATGCGGGTGATGACATCCCATTCCTTCAGCGGATAATTCGCGTCGCTCACGTACGGGCGCTGCACCACCACGCCCTCGACGCCTTTGTCGAGCTGCAGGAACTGGCGCAGCGCGGCGTTCTCGAGCGTCTGCACGTCGTCGAACATGCCGACCTTGCCGTCGTACTTGCCGTCGGACACATCCTTCAGGAACACTTCGACTTCCTCGTTCGGGATGATGTAGCCGATGTTCTGCGCGTTGGTGGCAGTCGAAAACGCCAGGCCGACCATCTTGTCGCCGGCGATCACCGGGCCGCCGCTGTTGCCCGGGTTGATGGCCGCGTCGATCTGGATGCGCAGGCCAGCGCTGCCGAAGCCGTACGGCACGAACTCGATGCGCGAAACGATGCCCTTGGTGATCGACAGCGAGGTGCCGCCGGTCGGGTAGCCGTACGCCAGCACCGCCTCGCGCACGTCGGGCAGCAGGCTGGCGCGCGGCACCGGCGGATGGGTGTCGAAGAACGATTCGTCATCGAGCTTGAGGATGGCCAGGTCGATGCCGCGCCCGATCGCCACCACGGTGGCGGTGAGCTTGTCGCCGGCCTGGTTGGCCTGGATCTGCACCTGGCTGGCGTAGCCGACCACGTGGGCGTTGGTCAGGATGCGCTTGCCTTCGATGACCACGCCCGAACCGGTGGCGTCCTGCGGCGCCGCCTTGCCCCATGGCTTCGAAGGATCCGGTCCGCGCAGTGTGGCAAACACCTTGACGACGGCGTTTTCGATATTCGGCGCACTCACCGGCGCGGCCGCCGCCGGTACGCTGGCGCCCCCGGCAGGGGCGACCTGGGCGTGGGCGGCAAGGCTGGCGGCGGCGAGCACGATGGCGGCGGCAAGACGGAACGTAGGCACGATATTTTTCATGTGGGTGGGCAACAAAGCCAATATACACGGTGTGTGGGGCAACAAGATGCACGGATTGTCACGCCGCGCGCGCCGGCGCCGACGGCGACCTTAGGGTTTCTTCGCTTCGGCACGGATCGACGCGTCGAGCCGGCGCGCCGCCTGCTGCGGCGTCACTTTCCCCGTCAATACATCCTGGATCAGCGGATGCAGCATGTCGATGGTGTTTGCCGCCAGCATTGAATAGTACGGGCTGCCGGTGACCGGCGCGCGCTCGACCGTGTCGACGTAGGCCACCAGGCGCGGGTCGCCGGCCATCTGGCCGCCGGCGAGGAACGGCGAAATGTTGTGCCGCTTGTTCTGCTGGATCGCGAAGCCGGCGCCGGTGATGAATTCGAGGAAGCGTATCGCCGCTTCCTTGTTTGGCGTCTGGCACACCGCGAAGCCGGTTTCGCTGCCGATCACCGGCACCGCCATCGAGCCTCTGTCGTTCCACGGCGGCACCATGACGCCGGTCTCGAAGCCCTTCGCGCTCATCAGCGAGCCGGACGCCCAGCTGCCCTGGAACGCCATCGCCGTCTTGCCCCCTGAGAACATCGCGATGGCGTCGTCGTTGTCCGAATTCATGTAGTCCGGTTGCACGTAGCCGCGCTGCGCCACCAGCCGGATCTTGGCGAAGATGTCGGCGCCGCCGCTGGTGGCCAGGTTCAGCGTGCCGTCGGCGATGCGCGCCTTCCAGTCCGGCGTGTGGGCGACGATGTTGTTGGCGAAGCCGAAGCTGAACGGCCCGTTGGCCAGCATGTTGGGAAAGCCGCCGTCCCAGAAGATCGGCGTGAAGCCGGCCCGCTTGAGGCGCTCGCAGACGTCGAGGAACTGGCTGAAGTTGGTCGGCAGGCGCTCGATGCCGGCCTGCTTGAACATGCTCTTGTTGTAGTAGATCAGCGTGGCTGCCACGCCGCCGGCAATGCCGAAACGCTTGCCGTTTTGCGTCATCCAGTCCCCCTTCAGCCCTGGCAGCACAGTCGCCCAGGCGGCGGTGTGGCCGACGTCGGCCAGCACCCCCTGGTCGGCCAGCGCCGCCGTGTAGGCGTTCGGATTGACCGACATCAGGTCCGGCAGATTGCGCGCGACCAGCCTCGGCTCAATGTTTTTCTCCACCGAATTGCCCGACATGAACTCCAGGTCGACCTTGACGTCCGGGTTGAGGCGCGTGAATTCGGCGGCGACCTTCTGCATTTCCTGCGGCCAGTCGGGCGCCCAGATCAGCGCCGTGATGGTGGTCGGCGCCGCCGCCGGCGGCGCCTTGCCGCCGTCGCGCCCGCAGCCGGCGACCGCCAGCACGCACAGCAGCGCGCCGGCCAGCCAGGCGCCCGAAGTCATCTTCCCCACCGGCTGCCGCTTACGGCTTGACGAACTTGAGCGTCATGCGGTCGCTCTCGCCGATCGCCATGAACGCGGCGCGGTTCTCGTCCTTCATCGCCAGCACTGGCGGCAGCGACCAGACGCCTTTCGGGTGGTTGGCCGTGTCTTTCCGATTGGCGTTCACTTCCGATTTTCCGGCCAGCTTGAAGCCGGCTTTCTCGACCTGGGCGATGACCCATGCCTCGTGCACGTAGCCGCTCGACGCCTTGGCGTCCTGCGCCATCGACGCCGGCAGGCGGTGGTCGACCAGGCCGAACACGCCGCCCGGCTTCAGGGTGGCATGGACATTTTTGAGCAGCGCCTGCATCTGCTCGTCGCCCAGCGAAATCCAGTTGTGCAGGTTGCGGAACGTCAGCACCATGTCGACGCTGTTGGCCGGCGCGATCGCGTACGAAGTCGGCGGCTCGAACAGGCCGATGCGCACCTTGTCGTAGACGGCGGCGTTGGTGTTGAGCTTGTCCATGAACACCTTGCCGTAGCGTTTATCCGGCGGCGAGCCGGCGCCGATCAACACGCCCTTGTCGCGTAAATACGGCGCCAGGATTTCGGTGTACCAGCCACCCTGCGGCGACAGTTCCACCACCGTCATGGTCGGCGCGATCCCGAAGAAGCGCAGCGTCTCGTACGGATGGCGCGCCGCGTCCCGCGCGACGTTGGCCGGCGCCCGGTGGCTGCCCGCAATCGCCGCCTTCAGGGCATCGTCTGCCTGCGCTACGCCGCACACGCTCATTGCCAGCATCGCTGCCAGGATCATTCGTTTCATGGTGGTGTCTCCGTTGATGTTGTTCGGGAAGGCGGGAAGCTGAACAGCGGCCGCAGGCGGGATCATCTGTCAAGCCGCTGGCGCGGTCAAGCGCCGCGTTACCGCGCGCGCCATTTAGTCCAGAAACGCCTCCCGTACACCGCGTCCACCTGTCCGGCCGTCCGCCTGCGGACAGCCGCGGACAGCGCCGGACAGTGGGCCGGCACCGCGGCCGTCATCAAAATCAAGCACTTAGTGACTGGCATAAAGATTGCCTATTCAAAGTCTTTTGCAACTGTTAAGGTTGCCAAGGTTTTTTTTAACATTAGCAATAAAGATCGACCCGATTCAGGTTGTGCCGCAACAGCGTTGCCACCATCGACAGGTGACGCTCCTTCGTCAGTGCTTAGTGAGTACTTCTTCAGGAGATTCAATGGAACGTCGTGCCTTTCTCAATATCAGCGGCCTCGCCTTGGGCACCATGCTGGTGCCGGTGGTTGGACGCGCGGTCGCCGCCGAAGAGCTGCTGACCCCCCTCGCCGCGAAATTCAAGAAGACATTGGCCGACGTTGGCCTCAACGCCGCCACCCAGGCCGGCGCCAGCTACTGCGACGTGCGCATCGGCCGCTACCTGAACCAGTTCATCACCACGCGCGACCTGAACGTCGAAAGCGTCACCAATACCGAGTCGGCCGGCGTCGGCGTGCGCGTCATCTGCAACGGCGCCTACGGCTTTGCCGCCACCTCCGACATGTCGCCCGACGGCGTCGCCGGCGCCGCCCGCCAGGCCGTCGCCATCGCCAAGGCCAACGCCCGCCTGCAGTCCGAGCCGGTGCGCCTGGCGCCCGTCAAGGGCGTCGGCGAAGTGGCGTGGGCCACGCCGATCAAGAAGGACTGGCGCGCCGTGCCGATCAAGGAAAAAGCCGAGCTGCTGATCGCCGCCAACAAGGCCGGCATGGACGGCGGCGCCAGCTTCATGCAGTCCTTGATGTTCCAGGTGAACCAGCAGAAGTACTTCGCCTCCACCGACGGCTCCTACATCGACCAGGACGTACACCGCATGTGGATGCCGGTGTTCGCCACCGCGGTCGACAAGGCCACCAACAAGTTCCGCTCGCGCCAGGGCCTGTCCTCGCCCGTCGGCATGGGCTACGAATACCTCGACGCCCGTCCCGAGCACAAGGTCAAGGCCGCCGGCGGCGTCTGCACGCTGTACACCGATTCGTATGACCTGATCGAGGACGCGCGCGCCTGCGGGCGCCAGGCCAAGGAGAAGCTCACCGCCAAATCGGTCGCGCCGGGTAAATACGACCTGGTGCTCTCGCCCGAACACATGTGGCTCACCATCCACGAGTCGGTCGGCCACCCGACCGAACTCGATCGCGTGCTCGGCTACGAGGCCAACTACGCCGGCACCAGCTTCGCCACGCTCGACAAGTGGCAGTCGAAGAAATTCAAGTACGGCGCCGACCGCGTCAACATCGTCGCCGACAAGACCGTTCCCGGTTCGCTCGGCGCCGTCGGCTACGACGACGAGGGCGTCAAGTGCAAGAAGTGGGACATCATCAAGGACGGCATGCTGGTGAACTACCAGGCCACGCGCGACCAGGCCCACATCATCGGCGAGAAGGAATCGCACGGCTGCTCGTATGCCGATTCGTGGAGCAGCGTGCAGTTTCAGCGCATGCCGAACATCTCGCTTTCGGCGGGAACGAAGAAGCTCACGCCGGATCAAATGATCAAGGACGTCAAGAAGGGCATCTACATCGTCGGCGCCGGTTCCTTCTCGATCGACCAGCAGCGCTACAACTTCCAGTTCGGCGGCCAGCTGTTCTACGAAATCGTCAACGGCAAAATCGGCGCCCCGCTCGAAGACGTGGCTTACCAGTCCAACACCCAGGAGTTCTGGAATGCCTGCAGCGCGATATGCGACGAAAGCGACTGGCGCATGGGCGGCTCCTTCTTCGACGGCAAAGGACAGCCGTCGCAGTCGAGCACCGTGTCGCATGGCTCGTCGACCACGCGCTTTAACGGCATCAACGTCATCAACACCGCCCGCAAGATCGGCTGACCATGAAACTACTTAGCCTTGACGAGACCCGCCGTATCACCGACCGCGTGATGTCCTTCACCAAAGCCGACCAGTGCACCGTCACGCTGACCGGCAGCCGCACCGGTAACATCCGCTTCGCCCGCAACAACGTGTCGACCGCGGGACTGGTCGACAACGCCCAGCTGTCGGTGTCGGTCGCCTACGGCAAGCGCCAGGGCACCGCCATCATCAACGAGTTCGACGACAAGTCGCTCGAAAAAGTCGTGCGCCGGGCCGAAGACCTGGCCCGCCTGGCGCCGGAAAATCCCGAGTTCATGCCGGCGGTCGCCAAGCAGGCCTACAAGCCAAGCGCCACCTTCAGCGCCAGGACCGCGGCCATCGATCCCGACATGCGTGCCCAGGCCGCCGCCTACAGCATCGAGGCGAGCCGCAAGAACAAGCTGGTATGCGCCGGCTTCTTCACCGACCGCACCTCGTTTGAAACCATCGCCAACTCGAACGGCGTGTTCGGCCACCAGCAGGCCACCTCGCTCGACTTCACCTGCACCGTGCGCACCGAAGACGGGCGCGGTTCGGGCTGGGTCAAGCGTTCGGCCGGCGACTTCGCGCTGTTCGATCCGCGCGAAGCGTCCGACGTCGCCATCGAAAAAGCGCTGCGTTCGG
This sequence comes from Massilia sp. TWR1-2-2, assembly GCF_049897565.1. Taxonomy (NCBI): domain Bacteria; kingdom Pseudomonadati; phylum Pseudomonadota; class Betaproteobacteria; order Burkholderiales; family Oxalobacteraceae; genus Massilia; species Massilia sp. TWR1-2-2. Next base: position 57,199 of record NZ_JAFCWM010000022.1, read on the forward strand.
TCGAGGCCAAGGCGCTCGAACCTGGCCGCTACACCGTCATCCTCGAGCCGGCCGCCACGTCCGACCTGATCGGCTACATGCTGTCCGGCTTCGATGCCCGCCAGGCCGACGAGGGCCGCAGCTTCCTGTCCAGGAAAGGCGGCGGCAACCGCCTCGGCGAAAAGCTGTTCGACAGCCAGGTCAACATCTGGTCCGACCCGTGGGACAAAGATGTCGCCGTACTGCCGTGGGACAGCGCCACCATGCTGCCGCGCGAGCGCATGGCAATGATCAAGGACGGCCGCGTCGCCGCGCTGGACTACTCGCTGTACTGGGCCAGGAAGCAGGGCGTGCGCCCGGTCGGCTCGCCCGGCAACATGATCATGGCAGGCACCAGCAAGTCCACCGCGGAGCTGATCGCCAATACCAAGAAGGGCGTGCTGGTCACCCGCACCTGGTACATCCGCCTGGTCGACCCGCAGTCGGTGCTGCTGACGGGCCTCACGCGCGACGGCACCTTCTACATCGAGAACGGCAAGATCAAGCACCCGATCAAGAACTTTCGCTTCAACGAAAGTCCCGTCACGATGCTCAACAACATCGAGGAAATCGGCAAGCCTCAGATCATCGCCGGCGACGAAGTGCAGTACTCGATGCTGATCCCGCCGATGAAAGTGCGCGACTTTAATTTCACGTCCCTGTCGGACGCGGTGTAACTGGAGAGATTGTGGAACGACGTACCTTCCTTAAAATCAGCAGCGGCGCCACCGGCGCCATCCTGCTGCCGGTGTTCGGCAACGCCATCGCCGCCGAAGAGCTGCTCAATCCGATGGCGGTCAGCTTCAAGAAGACCCTCGCCGACGCCGGCCTGAACGCCGCCACCAAGGCCGGCGCCAGCTACTGCGACGTGCGCATCGGCCGCTACCTGAACCAGTCGATCACCACGCGCGACCTGCGCGTCGAAAACATCATCAACACCGAGTCGACCGGCGTCGGCGTGCGCGTGGTGGCCGGCGGCGCCTACGGCTTCGCTTCGACCAACGACATGTCGCCGGACGGCGTCGCCGGCGCCGCGCGCCAGGCGGTCGCGATCGCCCGCGCCAACGCCAAACTGCAGACCGAACCGCTGCGCATGGCGCCGGTCAAGGGCACAGGCGTGGTGAGCTGGGCCACGCCATTCACGAAAGACTGGCGCGCCGTGCCGGTCAAGGACAAGGCCGAGATGCTGATCGCCGCCAACAAGGCCGGCCTCGACGCCGGCGCCACCTTCATGACGGCCAACCTGTTCCAGGTCAATCAGCAGAAGTACTACGCCTCCACTGACGGCTCCTACATCGACCAGGACATCCATCGCCTGTGGGCGCCGATGACGGCCACCGCGGTCGACAAGGCCGCCAACCGCTTCCGCACCCGCGACAGCCTAGCCGCGCCGGTCGGCATGGGCTTCGAATACTTCGACGCGCGCGCCGCCGACAAGGTGCAGGCCGCCGGCGGCGTCGCCACGCTCTACACCCGCTCCTGCGACCTGGTCGAGGATGCGCGCGCGGCCGGCCGCCAGGCGAAGGAAAAGCTGTCGGCCAAGTCGGTCGAGCCGGGCAAGTACGACCTGGTGCTCAGCCCCGAACACCTGTTCCTGACCATCCACGAGTCGGTCGGCCACCCGACGGAACTGGACCGCGTTCTCGGCTACGAAGCCAACTACGCCGGCACCAGCTTCGCCACGCTCGACAAGTGGGCCACCAAAAAATTCAAGTTCGGCGCCGACCGCGTCAACTTCATCGCCGACAAGACCACCCCCGGTTCGCTCGGCGCGGTCGGCTACGACGACGAGGGTGTCGCCGCCAGGCGCTGGGACATCATCAAGGACGGCGTTCTGGTGAACTACCAGGCCACGCGCGACCAGGCCCACCTGATCGGCGAAAAGGAGTCGCATGGCTGCTCGTACGCCGACTCGTGGAACAGCGTGCAGTTCCAGCGCATGCCGAACGTGTCGCTCGCCGCCGGCAAGGAGCAGCTCACCCCCGACGAGATGATCAAGGATGTCAAGAAGGGCATCTACATCCTTGGGCGCGGCTCGTACTCGATCGACCAGCAGCGCTACAACTTCCAGTTCGGCGGCCAGCTGTACTTCGAGATCAAGAACGGCAAGATCACCGGCCCGCTCGAAGACGTCGCCTACCAGTCGAACACCCAGGAATTCTGGAATTCGTGTTCCGCCATTTGCGATCAGCGCGACTGGCGCATGGGCGGCTCGTTCTTCGACGGCAAAGGACAGCCCAGCCAGGTCAGCGCCGTGTCGCACGGTTCGGCCACCACCCGTTTTAACGGCATCAACGTTATCAACACCGCTCGCAAGATCGGCTAAGGAGACTTCAGGATGAAACAGCTGAACCAGGAAGAAGCAAAGCGCATCTGCGACCGCGTGCTCGGGTTTTCCAAGGCCGACGAATGCCGCGTCGTCATCGACGGCAGCCGCCGCGGCAATATCCGCTACGCGCAAAACAGCGTCACCACCGCCGGCCTGAACGAAAACACCCAGCTCACCATCAGCGTCGCCTTCGGCAAGCGCCAGGGCACCGCTACCATCAACGAATTCGACGACAAGTTGCTCGAGCGCGCGGTGCGCCGCGCCGAAGACGTCGCCCGCCTGGCGCCGGAGAATCCGGAGTTCATGCCGGCCATCGGCAAGCAGGCGTTCAAGCAGTCCGCTACCTACAACGCCGCCACCGCCGCCATCGATCCCGACTACCGCGCCGAAGTGGCGTCGCACAGCATCGTCGCCGGGCGCAAGAACAAGCTGCAGACGGCCGGCTACTTCGTCGACACTACCGGTTTCCAGACCATCGCCAATTCAAATGGCCTGTTCGGCCACCAGGAATTCACCAGCCTCGATTTCACCTGCACCGCGCGCACCGAAGACGGCCGAGGCTCCGGCTGGGTGACGCGTTCGGCGTCCGACGCGCGCAAGTTCGATCCGCGCGAAGCGTCCGCCGTCGCCATTGAAAAAGCGCTGCGTTCGGTCGACGCCAAGGCGCTCGAGCCGGGCCGCTACACCGTCATCCTCGAGCCGGCGGCGACGTCGGAGCTGATCGGGCGCATGTTCGGCGCCTTCGATGCGCGCCAGGCCGACGAGGGCCGCAGCTTCCTGTCCAAGAAGGGCGGCGGCAACCGCCTCGGCGAAAAGCTGTTCGACGAGCAGATCAACATCTGGGCCGACCCATGGCATCCTGATGTTCCGGTGCGGCCGTGGGACAACACGATGATGCCGCGCGAACGCACCGACGTCGTCAAGAACGGCCGCATCGTCTCGCTCGACTACTCGCGCTTCTGGGCGCAGAAGCAAAATGCCAAGGCCACCGCCCGTCATGGCAACATGATCATGTCGGGCGGTTCGAAGTCGCTGGAAGAACTGATCGCGTCGACCAAGAAGGGCGTCGTCGTCACCCGCACCTGGTACATCCGCCAGGTCGATCCGCAGTCGCTGCTGCTCACGGGTCTCACCCGCGACGGCACCTTCTACGTCGAAAACGGCAAGATCAAGCACCCGATCAAGAACTTCCGCTTCAACGAGAGCCCCGTCTCGATGCTCAACAACGTCGACGAACTGGGCAAGCCGCAGATCATCGGCGGCGACGAAGTGGCGTACGAGATGCTGATCCCGCCGATGAAGATCCGCGACTTCAACTTCACGTCGCTGTCGGACGCGGTGTAACGGGGCGGGTATGCGGCCGGTCGACTTCTATTTTACGCGCCTGACGTACGAGTCGGGCGACTGGGACGTCGACATCCGCATGCCGAGCAACGTGCTCAATTCGCTGGTCGAATACACCACGCTGCGGGTCGATCCGGCCGAACGCGTGGTCGCCCTGTCCGACCCGAAGATGCTGGAGGCGCCGTTCTGCTACCTGGCCGGCCACAAGCTGGTGCAGTTCACACCAAGCGAGCGCAAGAATTTCGAACGGTATGTGCGCGGCGGCGGCTTCGTGTTCGTCGACGACTGCAACCACGACATCGACGGCCTGTTCGCCAAGTCGTTCGAGGCCGAGCTGGCGAAGATGTTCGGACCGAAAGCGTTGAGAAAAATCCCGAACACGCATCCGGTCTATTCGAGCTTCTTCAAGTTCGACGGCCCGCCCAACACCGGCAATGAACTCAATGGCTGGGGCGACGACCTGGTGCACGACTACCTGAAGGCGATCGAAATCAACGGCCGCGTGCGGGTGCTGTACTCGAACAAGGACTACGGCTGCGAGTGGGACTACGACTTTCGCAACAAGCGCTGGCTCGTCATCGACAATACCCGCTTCGCGGTCAATATCATTCAATATGCTTTAGGAGCCTGACGTGTCGGAACGTGATGCAATCGCCTGGAACGAAAACGAAATCGAAGCGCTGACGGCGAAAGTCGGAGCGCTCAAGGCCAGCATGGCGCGCGTGATCGTCGGCCAGGAGCAGGTCATCGAGTCGCTCATCATTTGCCTGCTGGCCGGCGGCCACGCACTGGTCGAAGGCGTGCCGGGCCTGGGCAAGACGCTGCTGGTCAAGTCGCTCGCGCAGGCCACCGACATGCAGTTTCGCCGGGTCCAGTTCACGCCCGACCTGATGCCGTCCGATATCGTCGGCACCGAAATCCTCGAAGAAGACACGGTCACTCGCCAGCGCGTGTTCCGCTTCCAGCAGGGTCCCGTGTTCACCCAGGTGCTGCTGGCCGACGAGATCAACCGCGCGCCGCCAAAAACGCAATCAGCGCTGCTCGAAGCGATGCAGGAACGCGCCGTCACCTTCGCCGGCACCACCCACAAGTTGCCGCAGCCGTTCTTTGTGCTGGCCACCCAGAACCCGATCGAGCAGGCCGGCACTTATCCGCTGCCGGAAGCGCAGCTCGACCGCTTCTTGCTGCGCATCGACGTCGGCTATCCGAGCGAAGACGAAGAGATGGCGATGGTCGCGCGCACCACCCACTCGGTGCTGCAGGATGCGGTGCCGGCGATGGACGTGGCCAGCCTGCTGCGCTTGCAGCTGCTGGTGCGCGATATCGAAATCGGCGAGCACCTGCTGCGCTACGCCACGCGCCTGGTGCGCGCCACCCGGCCGCAAGAGAGCAAGGTGCCCAGCGTGTTGAAGCACGTCGGCTGGGGTGCCGGTCCGCGCGCCGGCCAGGCACTGGTACTGGCCTCGAAAGCGCGCGCGCTGATGCACGGCCGCCTGGCCGTCACGCGCGACGACGTCCAGGCCATGCTGCTGCCGGTGCTGGCGCACCGCGTGCTGCGCAATTTCGAAGCCGAAGCGGACGGCGTGGCGATCGCCGACATCCTGCGCGCGCTGGGCGACGAGATCCGCGTCGGCTGACATGCTGGCGACACCGGCGCAGCTGGCGCACAGCACCGACCTGAACCTGGTCATCCGCTACGTGCTGGCCGGCCTCGGCCACGGCATCCATGCGGGCCGCGAGCGTGGCGCCGGCGTCGAGTTCTCCGAGTACCGCGCCTATGCGCCGGGCGACGAGTGGCGCCGCGTCGACTGGAAGCTGCTGGCGCGCGCCGACCGCTATTTCGTGCGCGAGGCCGAGCGCGACAGCCACGTCGCCGTCTGGCTGTGGCTGGACGCCAGCGCCTCTATGGCCGAACCGAGCCGCAGCGTGGCGGGTCTGGACAAGCTGCAGTACGCGCGCGCCGTGCTGGCCTGCATCGCCGCCATCGCCCAGCGCCAGGGCGATGCCTTCGGCCTGATCGTCTGCGGCGGCGACCGAGTGAAGTTCACGCCTGCCGCGCGCGGACCCCGCCAGATGCAGCGCATCCTGGCGCAGCTGTCGCGCACCGAAGCGCAGGGCAGCCTGCCGCCGGCCGAGACATTGCGAACCAGCCTGCATTTCGCCCGTTCCCCAAGCCTGGTGTTCGCCGTCAGCGACTATCTCGACTGGCCATCGGCCCAGTCGGAAGCGCTGCTGCGGCTGCGCCACATGCGCCACGACGTGCGCGCGCTGTGCCTGCAGACCGACGCCGAATGCGACGCCAGCTTCGCCGCCGGCAGCGCATGGCGCGACCCTGAGGCTGGCGCGGGCCTGTTCCGCTTCGAGCAGCAGGCTTACCAGAAGAACCGCGCCGGTCATTTCGCCGCCATGACGGCGGACTGCCGCCGCAGCGACATCCGCACTCTCGAAGCGCGCATCGAACAACCGCTGCAGACGGTGCTGCGCGCGTGGCTGCGCCAGGCGGGCCGCGCATGAGCATGTGGTGGCTGGCCATGCCCGTGCTGCTGCTGCCGATATGGTGGCACCGGCAGAAGCGCGAACGCAGCAACGCACAGCCGCTGGCGACGGCGCGCTTCCTGCCGCGCGCCGATCCGCAGCAGCAGCGCGTGTGGCGCTGGACCGACCGGCTGTTGCTGCTGGTGCGCTGCCTGCTGCTCGCCGGCGTCATCGCGCTGCTTGCAGACGTCACGCTGCCGTGGCGCGGCGACACTGTGCTTGTGGCGCCCGGCGCCGATGCCGCCTGGCTCGATCGCCAGGTGACCGAGGCCGGCTTCGCGGGCGCAGTCCGGATTACCGTCGCCGATCCGCTTGGCTATCTGGCGCTGCACGAGCGCGAATGGAAGGCCAGCGCACGTCTGCTAGTAGCCGGCAACGTGCCGATGCCGGCGCTGCGGCCGCAACTTCGCCACAAGGTCGAGCTGCGCACGCTGGCCGCGCCATCGCCTGCAGCGGAACATCGCGTGGCCATCGTCAGCAAGCGCGCGCCGCAATGGCGGGCGCTGTTCGCCGCGCTGGACGGCGTGCAAAAATTTGTCGTCACCGACACGCCGGACTCAAAGTCGGAACTGATCGTGTGGGATGTGGCCGAGGCGCCGCCTGCCGGCCTGCGCGTGCCGCTGTGGTGGGTCGGCGACGCCAGCGCCTTCCCCGAACTGCGCAACGCCAGGTCGGTCGATGGCCTGCGCTACGCCGACAGCGCGCGCGGGCGGCTGTGGACTGCCGCGCCGCCGGCCGACGCCGGCTCCGCGCGCAGCCTGTTCGAAACCTGGCAGCGCCTGCATTACGCGCCGGCGCCTTACTCCGCGCCTTCGCAAACAATTGCGGCGTCCACGGTACAGGCGGCGCCGGCGGCCGGGGCGCTGCGCGACATTCTGCTGATGGCGCTGGCGGCGCTGTTCGCACTCGAAAGGATACTGTCCCATGCAAGCCGACGCTGACATCGTTGCGCGCGTCTGGCGGGCCGCCTGGCGGCGCCGGCTGCCGCTGTGGCTGGGCGCGCTGCTGCCGTGGTGCGTGCTGCGTTCGCCGATCGGCATCGCCGCCGCACTGGCGCTGGTGGCGTTCGACGGCTGGCGCCTGCACCGCCGAGTGGCCGCCAACTGGCCGCGCTGGCTCGACGGTGCAATCCCGGAACTGGAAGACAGCAGCCTGCTGCTGGCGCATGCGCCAACTCCCGTCGCGCAGTTGCAGCGCAGGCGCCTGCTTGCGCGCGCGGCGGCGGTACTGGACCTGCCGGCGGTGGCGCGTACGCGCGTTCGCGGCGGCTATCACTGGATCGCCGCCAGCGCCCTGGTGGCGCTGGGCGTATGGGCCTGGGGCGCGCGTGCCGGCATGCCGAGCGTGGCGCCCGCTGCCACGCCGGCCGCCGCCGCGGCCATCGCGCCGGGCCAGGTCTCGCTGCGCGTCACGCCACCGAAGTACACAGCGGTCGCGCCGTTCGAGTCGGCGCCGCGCGACCTCCAGGTGCCCGAACACAGCGTGGTGCAATGGTGCGGCAAGGACGCGGTAATTGAACTGAGCGATGGCCAGCAGCTCGGCACCGGCGCCGCTTGCGCGCAGTGGAGGGCGACCGAATCGGTATTCTGGCGACTGCGCGGGGCGCGCTACAGCCTGCGCGTAACGCCCGACCAGCCGCCGCTGATCACCATCACGGCGCCGACCGACATGGTGCAGGTGCTGGCGGCCGATGCGAAGAGCGCCGCCATCGCGGTATCGGTGCGCGACGACTACCAGGTCAGCCGCGCCACCTTGCACCTGACGCTGGCGCGCGGCAGCGGCGAGAACATCCGCTTCAGCGACCGCGAAGTGCCGCTGCCGGCGTCCAGCGATCCACGCGCGCGCAACTGGGCGCGCCAGTGGACGCTCGCCGAACTGGGCATGGAGCCGGGCGACGAACTGTATTTCTTCGTGCGGGCGGCCGACAATGCCGAGCCGGTTCACAGCGTGCAGTCGCCGACCTACACGCTGCGCCTTCCCGGGCTTGTCGGCACCGAAGACGAGACGTCGGCGCTGCCAATGCTGGTCAAGCCGGAGAACCTGCGCAGCCAGCGCCAGGTCATCATCGATACCCAGCAACTGATCGCGGACATGAAGGCGCAGCCGAAAATGGCCGCGGCATTGGCGCGCAGCCGCAGCGAGTCGATCGCCGGTGACCAGGCGCAGCTGCGCCGCCGCTACGGCCAGTTCCTCGGCGAGGAGTCGAGCCTGTTCGGCGGCGACGAGCACGATAAGGAAGAGGGCAAGCACGACGTGGTGGCCGAGTTTGGCCATGCCCACGACCAGGCGGAGAACGCCACGCTGTTCGACGAGGGCACCAAGAAAGTGCTGCGGCGCGCGCTGTCGGCGATGTGGGATGCCGAAAAGGCGCTGCGCGCGATCACTCCGCAGCCGGCGCTGGCGCCGGAACACAAGGCACTCGAGGCGATCAAGCAGCTGCAGCAGGCCGACCGCATCTACCTGCACAAGACGGCGTTCGCGCCGCCGCCGATCAAGGAGGCGCTGCGCATGAGTGGTGATGTAGTGGGCGCCAAGAGCTACCGGCGCGCGCAGGACGCGGCCAACGACCCGGTGCCGGCGGAAGTGCGCGAGCTGCTGCGCGCCCTCGGCGGCGACGGCGCCTTGCCGGCGCTGTGGAGCCGCAGCGCGCACGACTGGATCCGCGCGCGCATCGCCGGCGACGAGCAGCGGCTCGAAGCGCAGCGCGCGGTGCAGGATGTGGCCGACGGCTGCGCGTCCTGTCGCCCGGTACTGCGCGCATGGATCCGCGGCGCCATCGCCGATGCGCCGGTGCTGCTGCAGGCCACGCCGTCGGCCAGCACGCCGTTCACCCAAGCGTGGCGCAGGGCGGCGCCATGACGATGACCGCAATCGGCCTGATTGGACTGGGCAGCGCCGGCGTCTACCTGTGGCGGCGCCGCTGGATCGACGCGTTGCTGGTGCTGGTTGCCGCCGCGGTGATGGCCGGCATCGGCGGCGATTTTTCATTGCCGCACACCGCCGCCAAGGCGACGCTGACTGGCGACGGACTGACCGAAGCGCAGTGGCGCGACCTGCCGGCGCGGCCGCTGGCGTGGACTGCGCCAACCAGTCCCGTGCTGCGGCTCGATTTTCCACGCCGCCTGACGCTCGGCCGCATGTTCACATTCACCATCCATCGCGACAAGCCCGGCGCGGCGCGCCTGCAACTGCTGGCGGAGAACAAGCAAGTCATCGCCGAGGCCAGCGGCTCGGCGGCGTCGCTCAGCGTGCAGTGGCTGCCGCCGGCCGCCGAACTGCTGGCGCTGCGTGCGCGCTTGCTGGACGCCGCCGGCAAGACGCTGGCCGAAGGGCCGGTGCCGCTCAACGTGGTGGATGCCGCGCCGCTGCGGGTACAAGGGCGCTTCGCCGCGCCGTCGTTCGACCTGCGCGTGTTGAACGAACTGCTGGCCAATAGCGGCGCACTGCTCGACTGGCAGGTCACGCTCGGCAAAACCGTCACCCGCAACGAGACCGCGCGCGAACCGATGGCCGCGCCCAACCTGCTGATCATCGACGCCGCCTGGTTCGAACGCGCATCGGAAAGCGCGCGCGCGACGCTGCTTGCGCAAGGCACGCCGCTCGTCATCCTGGGCGCCAATGCGTTTGAGCCCCGCATCTGGCAGCGCGCGCTGCAGCTCGACCTGAAGCCGCAAGCCGATGGACGCGTTGCCGGCGCGCTGGCAATGCCGGTGGCGCCGTTCAATCCGGTTGCGGGAACCTGGACTGCCGGCGACGGCACGTTCTGGACCCGCGGACGCATCGCCTGGGTGGGCGTGGGCGACTGGCACCGACTGGCGATCAGCCAGCCGCGCCAGCTCGGCATGTGGTGGCAGGGTGTGCTCGACGCCGCAGGCGTGAAGGTGCAGCAGGAAGTGGCATGGGAAGAGCCGCGCGAGATGGCCTTTGCGGGCCAGCGGCTGGAACTGTGCGCGCAGGGCGTCAATGGAGACGCCGTATTCCCGTCGCTGCAGCAGAAGGTCAGCTGGCAGCGCCGGCTTGACAAGGCCGATGCGTCTTGCGTGGCGGTGTGGCCGCGCCAGGCGGGCTGGCTGAAGATGGAGGGGAAGGGCGGCGAGACGTACGTGTTCGATGGCGCAGACTGGCCGCAGTGGCAGGCGGCGCAGCGGCGCGATGCGACTACCCGCTACCTCGCCCGCACCGCGGCGCCGGCGGCGACCGGCAGCACGCCGTTGCCGGCGTGGCCGTTCGCATTGCTGTTCACGCTGGCCATGCTGGCGCTGTGGTGGCGCGAGCGTGGCCGGCGCTCCGCTTAGAAAGCGTAGTCGGCGCGCAGGTAGCCGGAGCGGCCATTGATGCCGATCGGGCAGGTCTCCCAGCAGTGGGTGAAGCCCAGCTGCGGGAACGGCGCCGCCTTGGTCTTGTCCCACTCGGTCGGGTAGGTGTCGAACACGTTGTTCATGCCGGCCGACAGGCTGAAGCGCTTGGTGAACGAATAGCGCATCGTCAGGTCGACCAGCCACTTCGCTTCCCAGGTCTGGATGAACGGCGCGGTGAACCCCTGGCCCTGCACTTCACCGTAGTAGTTGGCGCGGGCGTTGACGTTCCATGCGCCGGCCGTGTAGTCGGCGCCGACGACGTGGTGCTGGCGCGGCTGGCCGCGTTCGATCAGCGTCACCTGCGAATCGTCGAACAGCTGGGCGCCCGACAGCACCGGCGACTGCGAATGGCGGTTCTTCACCTTGGTGCGGTTAAAGCCCAATTGACCCGAAAGCACCAGCGTGGCGTTGCTCAACTTGGTGGTGTGATCGGCGACCAGGTCGAAGCCGTCGGTGGTGGTGTCGATCGCGTTGGTGAAAAACTGCGCCTGGCCGACCTTCAGCGGGTCGAGGATGGCCTTGATCGGGCACGCCGCAGCGGTCAGGCAGGCGCCCGATTCCGGCGCGATGTTACTCGAAAAGACGATGCGGTCGTCGATGTTGGTGCGGTACAGGTCAGCCGTCACGGAGAAGCCCGTGACCGGCCGCAGGATCATGCCGATGCTGCCGCTTTGCGACGTTTCCTGCTTCAGCGGCGAGATGCCGAACGCACGGGTGACGGCGCTGCCCTCGCGCGCGGTCAGTGTCTCGGTCAGCACGCCGGCCGTGTTCAGGTTGGTCGACACCGAGCTGTAGAACTTCTGCTGCACGCCCGGTGCGCGAAAGCCCGTCGACACGCTGCCGCGCATGCCGATGGTGCGCGACGGGTCGTAGCGCATGCTCAGTTTTCCGGTGGTCGTGTTGCCGAAGTCCGAATACTTTTCGAAGCGGATCGCGCCGGCCACCAGCAGCTGCGGCGTCAGGTTGTGTTCCGCGTCGAGGTAGGCGGCGACGTTGTGGCGCCCGGCGTCGACGGCGGTGCCTGGCGTGTAGCCTGGGAAGCCCTGGGCGCCGGAGGCGGCGATGCCGCCGGTCTGGTCGAAGATCTTGATGGCCGGGTTGTTGGTGCGCCCGTACTGGTAGGAGACCGGATCGCCCGCTTCGATGGCGTAGTTGTCGCGGCGGTACTCGAAGCCGCCGGCCACCAGCAGCTTGGCGCCGCCGATGTCGACCGGCCCGCGCAGGTCGGCGTTGAAGGTGGTCTGGTTGAATTTCAGGCGGCCGGTGTCGGCTTCCAGCGGCGATTCGGCGTAGATGCCGCCGCCCGGTTTCGGCTCGTACCAGTAGCTGACGTTGATCGAATTACGCTCGTGGAAACCGAGCTCGCTGCGGCCGTGGTTGACGCTGACGTCGAACTTCCAGTCGCCCGCCAGGTCGCGCTTGTAGCCCACTGCCAGCGAGGCGTCCTTCACGGTCGTCATGATGTTCGGCAGGTAGCCGTTCGGGTACACCTTCGGCACCGTGCGCCCGTCGCCGGCGGAGCGGAAGAAGCCGGCCGAGTCGCCGGTGCGCTTGGAGACGCCGCCGAAGGCATAAAACTCGCTGTCTTTGCCCAGCGGGAGGGCGGCGTTCCACCACAGGTAGGCATCCTTGGCCAGGCTGTCGCCGATGCGCTGGGTCACGCGCGGCGGATTGACGCGCAAGGTATCGAGGCCGGCGCGGTTGGTTTCGCCGCGGTGGCGCCCTTCGACCGACAAGTTCAGGTAGCCGCCGTCGGAGCCGAGCGCCAGGCCGGTGTTGGCGCTGCCGGAGACCAGGTCGCCGTCGCCCTTCGACGTGGTGCCGACCGTGCCGCTCAACTGGGTCTCGCCCACTTGCGACTTGAGGACGATGTTGATCACGCCGGCGATCGCGTCCGACCCGTACTGGGCGGCGGCGCCGTCGCGCAGCACCTCGATGTGGTGGATCGCCGACAGCGGAATAGCGTTGATGTCGGTGCCGGCGGAGCCGCGGCCGATGGTTTGCTGGACGTTGACCAGCGCCTGCTGGTGGCGGCGCTTGCCGTTGACGAGCACGAGCAATTGATCCGGTCCGAGGCCGCGCAAGGTGGCCGGTCGGATGATGTCGGTGCCGTCGCTGATGAACGTGGAGGTGAAGTTGAATGACGGGTCAAGCGTCTGCAGCAGCTTGCCCAGCTCCAGCGGGCCGGCGTTCTGCATGTCCTTGGCGCTGATCAGGCCAACCGGCACGGCGGTGTCGAGGGCGGTCTTGGCGCTCGAGCGCGAGCCGAGCACGACGACCGACGGGGTGCCTTCGTCGCTTGGGCGGGCCTGCTGGCCGCCGGCCGCTTCCTGTGCGCCGGCGTGGTTCAGGGCCGCCAGCAGCGCCGAGGCGAGCAAGGTGCGGTTCAGGTTGGCTCTTCCGGTCTGTTTCGTCATTGCGTGTCTCTTTCTGTTGTTTATTTTTAAAGTCGCGCGCGCGCGCGTGCGCGTCGCCCGGAAGATGCTATAGGACGGCAAATGGTCTGTACAAGCCGCATCGAATGACTGTTGTATTTATAGGTAGTCAGGCAATATTTTGCGCTACTCAACAAAAAAGAAGGTAGTATTTACGCCCGTGGCGGCGGCTGCCTGCGGGCTGTCCAATATATTTCCTATGGGTAAGAAAAATACGGTATTCTTAAGTGCAATATTGTATTTATCTTAATATGGGAGCCGCGATGGACTTGGTCTACAAGAACGAAAAAACGCTGTTCGGCATCATGCTGGTGCTATCGCTGCTGTTGTGGATCGTGCTGGTGGTGGGCACGCTGGGGCTGGCGCTGGTGTACGGCGCGCTGTTTTTTCTCGCCTACTGCTTCGCCCAGTCGGCGCTGATATCGCACATCAAGGGCAACGGTGTGCAGATCACCGCGCAGCAGTGTCCCGACCTGCACCGGCAGATCGCTGCCTGCTGCGAGAAGCTCGGACAGAACGAGCAGCCCGACGCCTACCTGATGCAGATGGGCGGCGCCTTCAACGCCTTCGCCACGCGCTTCTTCGGCCGCGATTTCCTGGTGCTGTACTCCGACGTCGTCGACGCCCTCGAAGACAATCCGGACGCGCTCAATTTCTACATCGGCCACGAGATCGGCCACATCAAGCGCCGCCATCTCAAATGGTCGACCGTGCTGCTGCCGGCGTCGATCCTGCCAGTGATCGGCGCGGCCTACTCGCGCGCCCGCGAGTACACGTGCGACCGGCACGGCATGGCCGCGTGCGACCATCCGCGCAACGCCGAATTCGGCATCGCGGCGCTGGCCGCCGGCGGCAAGCGCTGGCGCACGATGAGCAAGAGCGAATACATCGGCCAGAGCCGCCACACCGACAGCTTCTGGATGTCGTTCCACGAGCTGGTGGGCGACTACCCGTGGCTGGTCAAGCGCATGGGCGCCGTGCGGGCACTGGCGCAGGGACAGCAACCCAGCCAGCCACGGCGCCATCCGATGGCGATGGTGCTGGCGCTGTTCGTGCCGCGCCTTGGCGTCGGCGGCGGTGGCCATACCCGCCTACCAGGACTACGTCAAGAAGAGCCAGGTCGCGGCGGCCTACGAGGGCGGGCGCCGGACTACCGCTGCGGTGGAAAAGTACTTCTATGCGAATGACAAGGTACCGGCCACGCTGGAGGCGGCCGGCGCATCGGCGCAGCCGGCCGGAAACGCATCGATAGAGCTGATCCAGCTGAACCCGGAGAACGCGGTGATCCGCGTGCTCACCCGCATGACGACCGTGCACGGCCAGGGTGTGCTGGTGTTCGCGCCATCGCTCGATGCGAACAAGCGGATCGCATGGAAGTGCGGCGCCGAAGACATCGACGCCAAATTGCTGCCGCCGCAATGCCGCCAGATCGGCAACGGCCAGTAAGGCGCGTTGCGGCCGGTGGCGGCGGGACTTACCGCTGCTGGTCGTGCATCCATTCCTTCAGGCCGGTGACCCAGCCTTTGGCCGGCAGGTTCATGCCGCGCTTGATGGCGCCGGCGCGTTCGTACAGCACGCTGAAGTCGATCTGCGGCGCGTTCTTGAAGGCGACGACGACGATGTTCGCATCGTGCACTTCGGGCAGCCAGACCACGGCGTCGAAGATCTGCTCCATCGCCTGCAGGTTCTTGTCGTAGTTGGCGAAGTCGCCGAACACATTGGTGGTCATGATGCCGTCGGCCGTGAGGCAGTCGTAACAGCCCTGGTAGAACTCGGGCGTATCGAGCACCGGGCCGCGCGCGTCTTCGTCGTACAGGTCGACCTGCAGCACGTCGACGCTGTTGCGGCTGGCCGGATCGAGCACGAAGTCGAGCGCGTTCATCTCGCGCACCGACAGGCGTGCGTCGTCGGGCGGCAGCTCGAACAGCGCGCGGCAGATGGCGATCACGTTCGGATTGAGTTCGACCGCGGTGATGCGGGCGCCAGGCAGGCGCCGGTAACAGAACTTCGTCAGCGCCGCGCTGCCGAGGCCGAGCTGGACGATGTGGCGCGGCTGCTCGCAAAACAACAGCCACAACATCATCATCTGGATGTATTCGAGCTCGATGGCGTCGGGTTTGTCGAGCCGCATGGCGCCTTGCACCCACGAGGTACCGAGGTGCAGGAAGCGCACGCCGCGAAACTCGGTGACGGTGGCCGGCGGATGGCCGGGCTGCTCGAAGCGGCCGCTGGCGGCTGGGTTGGTGCGGTTGGACGGCATGGGTGGCTGGTTCGGCTGCGAAAGCCGATCTTACCATCCCGGCCGCCCGTGTCAGGCGCGCCAAGCCGCGACGTAGGCCGGCGTGGCGACGCCGCATCCGGGCTCCGGCACCGGCGCTTGCGGCGTCAA
Source organism: Massilia sp. TWR1-2-2 (assembly GCF_049897565.1). Taxonomy (NCBI): domain Bacteria; kingdom Pseudomonadati; phylum Pseudomonadota; class Betaproteobacteria; order Burkholderiales; family Oxalobacteraceae; genus Massilia; species Massilia sp. TWR1-2-2. The sequence goes on from NZ_JAFCWM010000022.1 coordinate 72,607, forward strand.
TGCCATTGGCAGCACGCCGACCCAGGCTTCGATATGCATGTCGTCGGCGTCGTCATGCGGCCCGCCGGTGCGCACCTTGCAGGCCGCTTCGGTCAGCGCGATGCGCATCACCGTGGTGGCGGCGTACTCCTTGTCGCTGCCGGCGCGCACGTCGGCCTGGCGGCCGGGCGCCACCTTGTCGATGAAGGCGCTCATCGATGCGCGCTTGGCGGCGTCGCCATCGACCGCTTCGAACTGTCCATACATCACCGCCGAACGGTAGTTCATCGAATGGTTGAAGGCGGAGCGCGCCATCACCAGGCCGTCGAGGTGGGTGATGGTCACGCAAGCCTGGGTGCCCTTCATCAGCAGCCTTGTCAGCCGCCCGCCATTCGAGCCGTGGATGTACAGGTGCCCGCCTTCGCGCCAGCACGCGGTCGGAATGCAGTGGGTGCTGGCGCCGTCGTGGAAGGCGACATTGCACAGCCAGGCGGCGTCGATGATGGCGTGCAGCGTGGCGTTGTCGTAGTCGGCGTAATTGGCGTTGCGGCGCACGCGGGCGCGGTCGGTGGGTGCGGAAGGTGCGGTCATTTCAGTCCTGTCAAAAGAATCAGGCTCCAATATAGTGGAAAGATGGTTCCTTCATAAGGTCCACTTGGGTCTCGATTTATAGGGCCACGCAAGAGTCGTCCAACCGATGCGGCGGTCGCGACGCAAGGGCCCGAGCCGAATGCCGCGAACTGTAGAGTAGTCCTTCCGACCACACACCGGGGGGGCAAGCGGGCAGGATCAAGGCCACGGTCAGGCCGCCGCCTTCGCGGTTGCCAAGCGTGATGCGCCCGCCATGCGCTTCGGCGATCGCGCGCGCCAGCGCCAGTCGGAGCCCGGTGCCGCTGCGCTTGGTGGAGTAGAGCGGCACCAGCGCATTGGTCAGCACCGCCTCATTCATGCCTGACCACCACCGGGCTCTGTGCCGACAATCGGATACGGACCCGGCAATAGCCGGCGTTGAAGACGAGGTCGTGTCCGAATGTCGGCACTAGACCCCGGCGATTTCGGATCAGGCCGTGTCCGATTGCCCGCATTCGGACACTGAATCGGCTTTAAAGATGGTTGACTGCTGAGCTCGTGTCCGGATGTCGGCACTGACCCCGTGGGTTCAGACCCCGGGGGGGCAGCGGGGGTTCAAGCCGGCAGGATCAGGGCCACCGTCAGGCCGCCGCCTTCGCGGTTGCCCAGCGTGATGCGCCCCCCATGCGCTTCGGCGATCTCGCGCGCCAGCGCCAGTCCGAGCCCGGTGCCGCTGCGCTTGGTGGAGTAGAACGGCACCAGCGCATTGGTCAGCACCGCCTCGTTCATGCCGGGACCGCGGTCGGATACTTCGATGCGCAGCATGTCGGCCACGCGCTTGACGTTCAGCTCGACCTGGCCGGGCGGCGATCCCGATTCGTGCGCGTTCTTCAGCAAATTGAGGAGCGCCTGTTCCATCTGCGCCGGGTCGATCATCGCCGGCGCCGCCGGCGTTTCGCCAACCAGCCGGAACGCCACCTGCGACGACAGCCGCGCCAGGAAGCCGTCCCAGCCGCACGCTTCGATGCGCGGCGCCGGCAGCTTGGCAAAGCGCGCATAGCCAAGGATGAACGTCTCGAGGTGGCGGGTGCGCTCGCCGATCGTTTCGAGAATCTGCGGCAGGCGTTCGGTCTGGCCGCGCCGCACCAGCTCCGCGCCGGAATGCGCCAGCGACGTCAGCGGCGCCAGCGAATTGTTCAGTTCATGGCTGATCACGCGGATCACCTTTTTCCACGTCTGCACTTCCTGCCGGCGCAGTTCGACCGTCAGCTGGCGCAGCAGCAGCAGCTCGTGGCGCCGCCCGTTCAGGCTGAAATTGCGGCGCGCCAGGTGGTATACCTCTTCGTCCTCGCTGTCGCCGGTGGTAAACAAGCCATCGCCGCCGCGGGTGACGGCGTCGCGCAGCGCGGCGTTGGACTGCCGCAGGATCTCGCCGAGCTGGTGGCCTTCGAGCTTCCTGCCCTGGTTGAGCAGCTGGCGCGCGGCGATGTTGGCGTAGACGATCGGGCGCGCGCCGCCGGCGCCGTCGGCCACCAGCAGCATCGCCACCGGCGTGTTCTGCACCATCGTGTCGAGCAGCAGCTCGCGCTGCATCAGGTCGAGCCGCTGTTCGCGCAGCACGTTGCCAAGCGCGTTGTGGGCCTCGATCAGGTCGGACAGTTCGTCGTTCTGCTGCCAGTGCAGGCTGAACGAAAAGTCGCCGTCCTTGTAGCTGGTGACGGTGCCGGCCAGCGCGCGAAACAGCGACAGGATCGGCTGGATCTGCGAACGGATGGTGATGATCGACAGCGGCACCATGCATAGCAGGCAGATGCCGAACACCAGGCCTGGGCGGTCCGGCAGCAGCCGGGTCAGGCCCAGCGCGATCAGGATGCCGAGCGCGAGCAAGGTGCCGACCAGCGCCGACCAGCGCGTCACCAGCGAGAGGCGAAACCCTTTGCCGGCCGCGCCGCTCATCCGGGACGGGCGATGCCGAGCCGCTCCATGCGCCGGTACAGCGCCTGGCGCGACAGGCCCAGTTCGGCCGCGGCCTGCGCCACCACGCCGCCGGCGCGGGTCAGCGCGCCGCTGATGACGTCGCGGTCAGGCTCGACCTCCAGCGCCGGGGCGGCGGCCGCCGGCAATCCGAGGTCGGCCGCCTGGATCACCGCGCCGGAGGCGAGCAGGCTGGCGCGGGCGATGACGTTTTTCAGTTCGCGCACATTGCCCGGCCAGCCGTGTGCAAGCAGCGCCGCTTCGGCGCCCGGATGCAGGCTCTTGCCGGCGCCGAGGAAGCTGGCCGCCAGCGGCAGGATGTCGGCAGGGCGCGCCGCCAATGGCGCGATGCGCAGTTCGATCAGGTTGAGGCGGTAGAACAGGTCTTCGCGGAAGGTGCCGGCGCGGATCATCGCCGGCAGGTCGGCGTTGGTGGCGCTGATGACGCGCACCTTGACCTGGCGCTCGCGGTTCGATCCGAGTCGCTCGAAGCGGCCCGTTTCGAGCACCCGCAGCAGTTTCATCTGGCCGGCCAGCGGCAGGTTGCCGATCTCGTCGAGGAACAGGGTGCCGCCGTCGGCCGCTTCGAATTTGCCTTCGCGCGCCTTCGACGCGCCGGTGTAGGCGCCGGCGTCGGCGCCGAACAGTTCGGCCTCGATCAGTTCAGCGGGCAGGGCGCCGCAGTTGAGCACCACGAACGGGCCGTCGGCCACCAGCGAATTGGCCTGGATGATGTCGGCGATGCGTTCCTTGCCGGTGCCGTTGGCGCCGCTGATGAGCACCGGCACGTCGGCGCGCGCGACCTGGCATGCCAGGTGCAGCACCCGTTCGGTGGCCGGGTCCTGCCACACCATGCCGCGCAGGTCGAAGCCGTTTTCGAGCTCGCGGCGCTGGCGCCGTTCGCGCCGCACGCGCTGCTGCAAGGCGCGGTTGGCCTGGCCGAGTTCGATCAGGTTGGTGACGGTGGCGATCAGGCGGTTGTCGTTCCACGGCTTGGACAGGTAGTCGGCGGCGCCTGACTTGACCAGGTCGACGGCGGCGTCGAGGTGGGTCCAGGCGGTCAGCAATATCACCGGCAGGTCCGGGTGGCGCTTGCGGATCTGGCGAAACAGCCCCGCGCCTTCCTCGCCGGAGGTGGTGTCGGCGCTGAAGTTCATGTCCTGGATGACCAGGTCGACCTGCGAGCGCTCCAGCAGCGCCAGGCCCTCTTCCGGCGAGGCGGCGCGCAGCGCGTCGATGTCGTGCAGCGAAAACAGCACGTCGAGTGCGATGGCGACGGCCGCGTTGTCGTCGATGATCAGTACAGTAGGCATACGGCTAGTCTACCATTGCGGCGCGGGTGGCAGGGGCGCCTCAGGCGGTGCGGGTGGCGGTGGCCGGCGAGATGGTGGCCGCCCGCCATGCCGGTCCGTACACGGCGATGACGCCGAGCGCGAAAAACAGCCCGGTGCCCCACGCCAGGTATTCGAGCGGCAGCTTGGTCATTTCGAGCTTGCTGACCAACAGCTGGTTCAGGCCGATGGCCAGCAGCACGCCGCCGACGATGCCGGCGCCGGTGATCATCAGGTTCTCGGCGATGAAGTAGCGCAGGATGTGGGCACGGCGCGCGCCCAGTGCGCGGCGCACGCCGATCTGCTTGCGCCGCTGCGTCACCCACAGGCTGGCCATGCCGACGATGCCGCTGGCGGTAATGACCAGCAGCAGGACGCTGACGGTGATCAGCATCCACGACAGCGCCTTGTCGGCGCGGTAGCGCTCCTTGCGATCGTCGAGCGTGTTCTTCACCCGGATCACCACCGGCACCGGCGCCGACTTGGCCATCGCCGCTTCGGCTTCCTTCATGACGCGGTCGCGCTGGCCCGGTTCGGTGCGCACGGTGTACATCGCGCCGGGAATGCCGCCCAGCCCGCGGTAGGGGAGAATGGCGGACAACTCGCCTTCCTCGCCGATTTGCGCCCACGGTTTTTGCAGGCGCTCGATCACACCGACGACCTGGGTGGCGTGGGCGTCTTCGCCGACGCCGAACAGCAGCGTCTTGCCGACCGCGCTCTGGCCCGGCCACAGCTTGTCGGCCAGCGCCTTGGTGATGATGCTGGTGTTCGGTTCCTCCTTGCTGACCTGCTCGTCGACTTCGAGCACGTCGGCCGGGGTGAAGTCGCGCCCTTCGAGCAGCTTGAGCTGCCAGGTCTTGATCAGCGAATCGGCGCTGCGGTACTTGGCCGCGTTGGCGCTCTGGTTGACCTGCTTGCGGTCGAGCGAGACGCTGCTGTTGCCGCCCGAATTCCCGAGCGGCATCTGGTTCGCGGTGGCCACCGAGTCCACGCCCGAAATGGCCCGCAGCAGTTCGATTTCGCGCCGCTGCACGGCGGCGTCATATTCGGCGCTTTCGCGCGTCAGGTAGCGGCTGTTGATGTAGAAGACCGAGCTTTCGTCGGCGATGCCGCTAGCGCGCGCCGCCACTTCCTGGCGCACGCTGACGATGTGCAGCGCGTTCGACAGGATGGCCAGGCTCAGGGCGACCTGCACGGCGACCAGCACCGCGCCGGTCTTGTTGCGCATCAGCGCTGAAAGAATAGGACTCATGGACATGATGATTCTCCGTTCTTCGATTACTGCGATTTGAGTTGCATGGCCGGCGTGACCTGGCACGCGCGCCAGGTCGGCAGCAGGCCGGCCAGCACTGCGGCGAACACCGACAGCACGAAGGTAAATACCAGCATCACCCAGTCCATGTGGGCGATATTACCCATCTCCTTGGACTGCATGGCGATGAGCACCAGCGCGGCCACCGCCAGCAGCAGGCCGAGGATGCCGCCGGCCAGTCCGACCACCGCCGTCTCGACGAGGAACTGGCGGAAGATCTCCCGGCGCGAGGCGCCCAGCGCGCGGCGGATGCCCACTTCAGAGGCGCGCACCGAGAACTTCGCCAGCAGCAGGCCAATGGTGTTGACGAGGCACAGCAGAAGGAAGCCGAACGCCAGCCAGGCCGAGAGCTTGCTGTCGTTGCCGACGACCTTGTTCACGGCCATCCACTCCATCACGTCGTACAGGTTGTTCTTGGCCGCGCGCGGCATGCGCCCCAGTTTGCGCTGCTCGTTGGCGTAGCTGTTGAGGTAATCCTGCAGCGCGGCGCGCTCGCCCGCCGATTTGGTCTGGAACCAGAACTGGATCCAGGTGCAGTCCGACTTCTGGATGCCTTCCAGGCCCGGGCCCGGATTGCCGCTGCAGTTCATGTTTCCCTGGGGGCCAACCTGGTTGCGCACGGCGCTTGAAAACGGGATGAACAGCTCGTCCTCGTTGCCGAATTTGCCGGCGCCGCCGATCAGGCGGTAGTAGTGCGGCATCGGCGCCCAAGGCTTGAGCACGCCGACGATCTGGAACTGCTGGCCGAGCATGGTGACGCGCTTGCCCACCGGGTTGGCGTCGCCGTACAGTTTTTCGGCGATCTTGCGGCTCAGGACCACGACATTGGCGCCGCTGTCGTCCTCCGCGTCGCTCCACGCCTGGCCATGCAGGAAGGGCGCCTCGAACATGGCGAAGAAGTCGTGCGTCAGCGCCAGGCCCGAGGTCTGGAACACGCCCAGGTCCTTGCGATCGGGCTCGATCGGCGCGCCTATTCCGAAGATGGCGGTGCGCCGTTCGCCCTGTTTGCCCTTGAGCAGATTGACCGCGTCCGGGTAGCTGATCTGGAAGTCGTCGAGTTCTTCGCCTGGCGTGTAGCCGGCCAGCGGGCCGACGTCGAACAGCGGCACGAACAGGCGGTCGCTCTTGTGCGGAATAGGGTCGCCCGACATCACGTGCAGGATCGTCAGCGTCGACACGCTGGCGGCCACGCCGATGGCCAGGGTCAGCACCATCAGCGCCGTCAGGGCCGGATTGCGGCGCAGGCTGCGCAGGCCGAGTTTGAGGTAGTAGGAAAACATGCTCGCTCCTTATGCGCCGTGGGTGGCTGCCTTGGCGTCGAACAGCGTCGGCGTCTTGCGCACCAGGTCGGACACCTGGCCGTCGATGATGTGGACATTGCGCTGCGAGCGCACCGCCAGTTCCGGATCGTGGGTGACCATCAGGATGGTGGTGCCCTGGGAGTTGATGTCTTCGAGCAGTTCCATCACGCCGCGCGCCATCTGGGTGTCGAGGTTACCGGTCGGTTCGTCCGCCAGCAGCAGCTTCGGGCTGCCGGCCAGCGCACGCGCGATCGCCACGCGCTGCTGCTGTCCGCCGGACAGTTCGGCCGGGTAGTGTTTCATGCGCGAGGCCAGGCCCACCTTGGCCAGCGCGTCCTCGATGCGCTCCTTGCGCTCCTTGGCGTTGAAGCCGCGGTAGCGCAGCGGCACGTCGACGTTATCGAACAGCGACAGGTCGGGAATCAGGTTGAAGCCCTGGAAGATGAAGCCGAGCTTCTCGTTGCGCAAACGGGAACGGGCGTTGTCGTCCATGCCCTTGACGTTGATGCCGTCGAGGATGTACTCGCCGTCGGTGAATTCCTCGAGCAGGCCGGCGATGTTCAGGAAGCTGGTCTTGCCGGAGCCGGAAGGACCGGTCACGGTGACGAATTCGCCCTTGTTGACGGTAATTTCGAAACCGCGCAGCGCGTGCGTTTCGATCATGTGGGTGCGGTACACCTTGGACAGATTGGACATGCGCAGCATGGGACTTCCTTTCGAAGTGAATCGTTATTGGGGCGGTTATTGATTGACCGAGACGCGCGCGGCGTTGTTGAAAGCGTCGGTGCCGGCGATGACGACCTTGTCGCCGACCTTCAGGCCGGACAGGATCTCGACCGCCATCACGCTCGTGGCGCCGAGCGTGATCGGCGTGCGCACGGCGACGCCGTCCCGCATGACATAGGCGAAGCGTCCGCCTTCGCTTTCGACGAACGGGCCGCGCGGCAGCATCACCACGTTCGGCTTTTCCTCGATCAGCAAGCGCGCGCTGACGCGCTGGCTCTGGCGCAGGCCCTTCGGCTGGGCGCCTTCGAAGCGCACCCGCGCCAGCACCTGGTTCTTCACCACTTCAGGCGACAGCGCCGCCAGCTTGCCGGTGGCGCGGCCTTCGCCGAGCTGGATTTCGGCCGTCATGCCAAGGCCCATGTCGGCGACGTAGGTCTCCGGCACCTCGAGTTCGACTTCGAGCTTGGACAGGTCGACCAGCGTCATTAACGGCGTATTGGCCGCCACCACGCTGCGGTTCTGCACATTGAGGGTGCCGACGAAGCCGTCGACCGGCGCGCGCACAGTGAGCTCGTCGAAGCGGCGCTGGGCGTTGGCCAGCGACAGGCGCTGGCGGTCCAGTTCATTGACCTTGGTGCGCAGCGCCAGCGCGACATCGTCGCTTTCCAGTCCGGCCGCCTTGGAGGCGTGGCTGGCGCGGATTTGCGCCGAGCTCAGTGCGTCCTTGGCCTTCTGAAAATCGATCTTGGCGATGATGCCGACCTGGCCGACGCTTTCGTATCGCTCCAGCGTGCGCTGGGCCGACAGGCGGTCGATCTCGGCGGTGTCGGCTTCGCGCTGGGCCAGCAGCTTCTGCTTTTTGGCCAGGATCTGCTGGCGCGCCACTTCCGCCTCGAGCTGGTTGTAGCTTGACTGTTCGCGCTTGAGGGCGTCGGCCAGGTCGGGTGACTCGAGCACGGCGAGCACGTCGCCTTTCCTGACGGTGTCGCCGGCGTTGGTTTTCAGCGTGACGGTCGACTGCGCGGTGGCATACAGCGTCGGGCTGATGGCGGCGACGACGCGGCCGTTGACGGAGGCGTCGCGCACCAGCGTGCCGCGGGTGACTTCGGCGATGCGCAGGCGCGAGGCGCTGACCGAATGCTCGCTGCCGCGCCAGGTCGTCAGCAGCAGGACGGCGCCGACGATGACGACGGCAGCGGCGCCGGCCCACAGCGCCCGCCGCTTGATGTTCTGCGCCGGAGCTGCGGTGATGACGGCGTCTTGGGATGAGGTGTCTCGGATCATGGTCTGGATGGTGGCAACGATGCCATTAACCTTGCAGGATCCGTGCCAGCAGCTAAGTCACTGATTGGTAAGCAATTCGCCGCGGACGGACGGTGTCCACGTGCGTCCGGCCAGTGTCCGCCGGCGCCGCGCCGATGACCTATTCTTTTTCGATACCGGGCGCGGCGCGCGCGGCCTCGCCGGCGCCGATAAAGTCGTTCGCGCCAGGCTTGTTGTCGAAGCGGAGCGGCTTTTCCGGGAAGTCGGCGGCGGACGCTGCGACCGACAGTGCGAGGCATACAGCCGGGATGGTGAAGTTCATTGAATGTCTCCGTGGAGTTATTGTTCGGCTATTTCAAGGCTGAGGATCGCGGAGCTCAGGGTCTTGTCATGCGCGTCCAGTGATGTTGAAGCGTTCCTCGACGATCGACAGGGCCAGGCGCGCGCGATCGAGCGCACCTGGGCCGGCATACGACATCTGCCCCTCGCCGATGTAGCTGTCGATGTAGCCGACCGATACCTTCCGCGTGGGCGGGCACGCTCGCCCGGTGGCGCCGCTGACGCGCACCCGGTCCGGTCCGATCTCGGCGATCTGCACGCCGGAGAAGTCGGCCACCACGTCCGGCGTCACGTAGGCGCGCGGATCATCGATCTCGTAGAGCAGTTGTTCCTTGCAGGTGGCGGCGGTGACCTGTCCGCCGCTGCCTGCCACCTTGGTGACGATGAGCGAGCCATCCTGCGCCACTTCGCCGATAGGAAAGCCGAGCCGCGCCAGGCCGGCGACATCCTTGAAGCCCGGATCGGCGAAGTAGCCGCCGGTGATCTGGCCGGCGCATTCGAGCAGGTGGCCCACCAGCGTGCCCTGGCCGAGGCGCTTCCAGTCGTCCATCGCCGAGCCAAACTGGTGGATGAGGGGCGCGAGAACCAGCGCCGGATCGGCGACGCGGCCGGTGATGACCGCGCCGATCGCGTTAACGCGGTTGCCGCTGTCGTCGATATAGTCGCCGGCGCGCAGCGTGCCCAGCACGTCGTCGCCGACCACCGCCGCCACCTTCAGTTCCGGCTGGTTGAGCGAGCGGGCGATGGCGCGCACCTTGGCGGCGGCGGCCAGCGGATTGGCCGCGCCCATGTTGGTGATGATGCGGATGCCTTTGGCGCGGCACGGCGGCAGCACCGCGCGCATGCGCTCTTCGAGCAGCGGGTCGGGCCGGCATCGGCATCGGCCATGCGGGCGCGCTGGGCGATGGCCGTGAAATTCGCGGGGTCAGGTCTGACATTCGGACATTCCTGAGGCGCACAACGTTAATGGCAGCATGGCCATGCTACCAAACCGGCCAAGGCAGGCGGGCGGCGACGCGGAAAATGTCCGAATGTCAGACCTGACCCCAGCTTTTTGCAGCTTTTTGACCCCGGCTATTTTTCCTGCTTCAGCGGCTTGCCCTTGTCGATCACTTCGTGGCAATCGCCCTTCAGCGTCGAATTGTCGTAGTCGGTCCAGCCGTAGCTGTCGACCACGCGCTTGTGCTGCTTGAACTGGTCGCTGAGGAAACTCCATTCGAGCTTTTCTTCGCCATAGCGGATGTCGGCCAGGTCGAGCAGCGTGTGGAACATGTTTTCGGTCGCCAGCCGCGCCCGCCTGTGCCGCGCCAGCTGGCCGACCTTGGCCGGATAGCGCGCCTCGAACCGGTCGGAATACCAGACGAATGCCGGCACATGGAATTCGTGGTTGGTGTTGTGCCCGTGGAAGGCGAGCTTGCAGCTCTTGTCGTACAAGGTCTGGCCGTGGTCGGACACGTACAGCATCGAGGTGCGCTGCTGCGACTGCTTCAGGTTACCGATCAGCTGCGCGAGGAACCAGTCGGTATACAAGATGCTGCTGTCGTAGCTGTTGTTGAGCTGCGGCTTGATCACCGGGTCGGTATAGACCGGCTTGTCGATGCCGAACAGCGACGGCTGCCATTTGTCGAATCGCTTCGGGTAGCGCTGGCTGTAATTCCAGTGGCTGCCGAGCGAATGGACAACGATCAGCTTTTTCGGCGCCCGGTCGGCTACGGCGTTCTTGAATGGGCCGAACAGGATCTCGTCGAAATTGGAGTCGTGTTGAAAACCGCCCAGATTGAGGAAGGCGATCACGTCCGCTTCCTTGGCAAAGACCGACACCGGCGTGTCGAACTTGCCGAAGGACACCTGGTTGGAAATCCAGAAGGTCTTGAAGCCGGCTTCCTTGTAAGCGGTAATGAAGGACTTCTCGTTGAAGCCGTCTTTCAGGCTTTGCATTGCCGTCTTGCGCGAGATGATGACCGGCACCGACAGCCGGGTTGCCGATACCGATGTGATGACGTCCGGCAGCATCACCAGGTTTGCCTCCTGGCTCAGCAGGGGATTGGTGTCGCGCTCGTAGCCGTTCAGGCGCCAGCGGTCGAAACGCGACGACTCGCCCAGCACCAGCACCACGGTTTCCTGCTCGCCGTCGGGCGAGGCCTGGCGCGCGCCGAAGGTGAAGCTGGCGCTGCGCTGGCCCAGTTCAGCGAGATATTTCCGCTCTTTGTAGAAGTCGACGCCGCGCCCGACCAGGCCGAACGGCCACGATTGGGCAAACGGCTCGAATTCGAGTGGCAGCATCGCGCGGCGCGGCAGCGGCGGCAGTTTCCAGCCGGTCAAGCCGGCGCCGGCCACCGCGGCCGTATCCTTGCCGGCGGACGGCGCCGCCGCCTTTGCCGGTTTGACCGGACCGGGCAGCGCGGCGACCGCAGCCGGCCTGGCGGCGACGCCGAACTCGTAGCCGTAGGCCCACACCGCAACGCCGAGCGCCAGCGCCGCCAGGGTGACCTGGCGCGACGAGTCGGTCCAGTCGAGGTCGCGCGTGCGCCGCGCCGCCTGCCACGTCGTGCCCCACCAGGCCAGGACGCCAACCATCACCATCAGCATGCCCCACACCTTTTGGCCGAGAAACTCGATCGCTTCCTTCGGCGCCGTCTCGGCAATGATGCCCAGGTGGTGGGTCGAGATGCCCTGGCCATAATAAGTAAACAGATATACTTCGGTCGGCACGGCGACAAACGCCGGCAGCAGCAGCCAGTGGAACCATGCCGGGCGCGTGAAGATGGCCCACACCGCCAGCCAGCCGATCGCCTCGATGCCGAGCACCTGCAACGGACGCTCGAGCGTCTTGCCCAGCAGCATCGGCACGAACGGCACGGCCGACAGCGCCACGTACGTCAGCAGCAGGTACAGGTTCACGGGGCGCAGCAGCGGGTGTCGCATCGAAAGCATGAAAAGCCAGGCACGAAAGCAAAGGCACCTATTATCCGGTCTTTCCACGTAAAGGAAAATAATTCCGGGAGAAGATCATATGTAAGGCGCCGGCGCCGGCGGGCGCAACCGGCGCGCGCAACCGGCGCGCGCGAATCGCGTTGCTGATCGGTAAACTGGTTGACCGACTGGCTGAACGGGCCTATACTCGCGAGTTCTCGAATTTATTCTGCACATCGTATCGCAATCACAGCCGCTCCGAGCTAGAGTGGCTGTCGGCGCCTCCCTTTGCAGTGCAAACCGGGACTAGGTTTTAGTCCCCGGGCAACCGCCCGGGTTATTCATGTTGTATCTTTGTTGGATTTATAACGATGCCAACCATCAATCAACTGATTCGCAATCCACGTGTCGCTCTGACCGTGAAGAGCAAATCGCCGGCGCTGGAAAACAGCCCGCAAAAACGTGGTGTTTGCACCCGTGTATATACGACGACCCCAAAGAAGCCAAACTCGGCTCTGCGTAAAGTCGCCAAAGTTCGCCTGACCAACGGTTTCGAAGTCATTTCGTACATCGGCGGTGAAGGCCACAACCTGCAAGAACACAGTGTCGTGCTGCTGCGCGGCGGCCGTGTTAAAGACTTGCCGGGTGTGCGTTACCACATGGTTCGCGGTGCACTGGATACCCAGGGCGTTAAAGACCGTAAGCAGTCGCGTTCGAAGTACGGTACCAAGCGCGCTAAGCCGGGCAAGAAGTAAGCTGTTTTTTTAAGCTTCGCACCCCATTGAGATAGTTGAACCGATCGTAATGGTCGAGTAAGTGGTTGGTCATGATGGCCACCGCGAGTGTTGCGCAAGCAGCCTCAACTGAAGACTGAAAGGAATTGAAATGCCACGTCGTCGTGAAGTCCCCAAGCGCGAGATCCTGCCGGATCCAAAATTCGGTAACCAGGATGTCGCCAAATTCGTCAACGTGCTGATGCTGTCGGGTAAGAAATCGATCGCAGAAAGCATCATCTACGGTGCCTTCGAGCACATCAAGCAAAAGTCCGGCAAGGACCCGCTCGAAGTGTTCGCTACCGCGATCAACAACGCCAAGCCGATGGTTGAAGTGAAGTCCCGCCGTGTCGGCGGTGCCAACTACCAGGTGCCAGTTGAAGTTCGTCCAGTTCGTCGTATGGCGCTGTCCATGCGTTGGTTGCGCGAAGCCGCAAACAAGCGCAGCGAAAAATCCATGCCACAACGTCTCGGTGGCGAACTGATGGAAGCTGCGGAAATGCGCGGCGGTGCCATGAAAAAGCGTGACGAAGTTCACCGCATGGCTGAAGCGAACAAGGCGTTCTCGCACTTCCGCTTCTAATCATCCGGCCAACCCCGGGGTGAAATTAAACCCGGGCGCGGCCATGTATCTGTTGTTCGAAGCCGGGCTCATTTTGTTCACAAAATGCCGCTCGGTTTTGTCCATTAAAAGATTTAGGAATATTTATGGCACGCAAGACCCCCATTGAGCGCTACCGCAATATCGGTATCTCCGCTCACATCGATGCTGGCAAGACCACCACGACCGAGCGCGTCCTGTTCTACACGGGCGTGAACCACAAGATTGGCGAAGTCCATGATGGCGCGGCCACGATGGACTGGATGGAGCAGGAGCAGGAACGCGGGATCACGATTACCTCGGCTGCGACGACTTGCTTCTGGAAAGGGATGGCTAACAACTTCCCTGAGCACCACATCAACATCATCGACACCCCGGGCCACGTTGACTTCACCATTGAAGTCGAGCGCTCGATGCGCGTGCTCGACGGCGCCTGCATGGTTTACTGTGCAGTTGGCGGCGTGCAGCCGCAGTCGGAGACCGTGTGGCGCCAGGCCAACAAGTACAAAGTGCCACGCCTGGCCTTCGTCAACAAGATGGACCGCACCGGTGCGAACTTCTTCAAGGTCTACGAGCAGATGCGTGCCCGCCTGAAGGCGAACCCGATTCCGCTGCAGATTCCAATCGGCGCCGAAGAGAACTTCCTCGGCGTGGTCGACCTCGTCAAGATGAAAGCGATCTACTGGGACGACGCGTCGCAGGGCATGAAGTTCGACTACCGCGACATTCCTGCTGAACTGCAAGAGCAGGCTGACGAGTGGCGCCTGAAGATGGTCGAGGCAGCTGCCGAGTCCAGCGACGAACTGATGAACAAGTACCTGGACGAAGGCGACCTGACCGAAGCCGAGATCAAGGCTGCCCTGCGTGCCCGCACGCTGGCGTCGGAGATCGTTCCTATGATGTGCGGCACCGCGTTCAAGAACAAGGGCGTGCAAGCCATGCTCGACGGCGTGATCGAATACCTGCCGTCGCCAGTCGACATCAAGCCAGTACAGGGCATGGATGAAGACGACCAGCCGACCAGCCGCAAAGCCGACGACAGCGAGAAATTCGCTGCGCTGGCGTTCAAGATCATGACCGACCCGTTCGTCGGCCAGCTGATCTTCTTCCGCGTCTACTCCGGCACGATCAAGTCGGGCGACACCGTCTACAATCCGATCAAGAACAAGAAAGAGCGTCTTGGCCGTATTTTGCAGATGCACGCCAACCAGCGCGAAGAAATCAAGGAAGTCCACGCCGGCGACATCGCCGCTGCGGTGGGCCTGAAAGACGCGACGACCGGCGAAACGCTGTGCGATCCATCGTCGATCATCACCCTTGAAAAGATGGTGTTCCCTGAGCCGGTGATTCAGCAGGCAGTCGAGCCGAAGACCAAGGTCGATCAGGAAAAAATGGGCCTGGCGCTGAACCGCCTGGCGCAGGAAGATCCGTCGTTCCGCGTCAAGACCGACGAAGAGTCGGGCCAGACCATCATCGGTGGTATGGGCGAGCTGCACCTGGAAATTATCGTTGACCGCATGAAGCGCGAATTCGGCGTCGAAGCGACCGTCGGTAAGCCACAAGTGGCTTACCGCGAGACGATCCGCAAGGTCTGCGAAGAGTCCGAAGGCAAGTTCGTCAAGCAGTCCGGTGGTCGTGGTCAGTACGGTCACGTGGTTCTGAAGATCGAGCCGCAAGAGCCGGGCAAGGGCTTCGAGTTCGTTGACGCCATCAAGGGCGGCACCGTGCCACGCGAGTACATCCCTGCAGTTGAAAAGGGTGTGCGCGGTACGCTCAACACCGGCGTGCTGGCAGGTTACCCAGTGGTCGACGTCAAGGTCACGCTGTTCTTCGGTTCGTACCACGATGTGGACTCGAACGAAAACGCGTTCCAGATGGCCGCTTCGATGGCATTCAAGGACGGTTGCCGCAAGGCGTCGCCGGTCATCCTCGAGCCAATGATGGCCGTGGAAGTGGAAACGCCGGAAGACTACGCCGGTACCGTGATGGGCGACCTGTCGTCCCGCCGCGGTATGGTGCAGGGCATGGACGAGATTCCTGGCGGCGGCGGCAAGATCATCAAAGCCGAAGTGCCACTGTCGGAGATGTTTGGTTACTCGACCTCGCTGCGTTCCGCGACGCAAGGCCGTGCGACCTACACGATGGAATTCAAGCACTATTCGGAAGCGCCTAAGCACGTTACCGATGCGATCATCACGGCTAAAGCTAAATAACAAATTGGGTGACAGTGCCGGACATCGCGCAGCGATGTTCTGCTCTGTTACCAACTGATTAGAAATCATTTAAGGAAGAACAAAATGGCAAAAGGTAAATTTGAACGGACCAAGCCGCACGTCAACGTCGGCACCATCGGTCACGTCGATCACGGTAAAACCACGCTGACGGCTGCGATCGCGACCGTTCTGTCGAAGAAATTCGGCGGCGAAGCAAAAGCATACGACCAGATCGATGCGGCACCAGAAGAAAAAGCGCGCGGCATCACCATCAACACCGCGCACGTCGAGTACGAGACGGCCAACCGCCACTACGCACACGTCGATTGCCCAGGCCACGCCGACTACATCAAGAACATGATTACCGGTGCGGCGCAGATGGACGGCGCGATCCTGGTTTGCTCGGCCGCTGACGGCCCGATGCCACAGACCCGCGAGCACATCCTGCTGGCGCGCCAGGTTGGCGTTCCATACATCATCGTGTTCCTCAACAAGTGCGACCTGGTCGACGACGAAGAGCTGCTCGAACTGGTTGAAATGGAAGTGCGCGAGCTGCTCGTCAAGTACGAGTTCCCAGGCGACGACCTGCCAATCATCAAGGGTTCGGCCCGTATGGCGCTGGACGGCGACACTGGCCCGATGGGCGAGCAAGCCATCATGGCCCTCGCTGATGCACTCGACACCTACATCCCTACGCCAGAGCGCGCAATCGATGGCGCCTTCCTGATGCCTGTGGAAGACGTGTTCTCGATCTCGGGCCGCGGCACTGTCGTGACCGGTCGTAT